>CALICC010000130.1 GCA_938049325.1 uncultured Ilumatobacter sp.
CGACGTCGGTCAGGACGGCGAGTGCCTGTTCGCCAGTTCCGAAGTTGTCGACAGCAACTTTGACGCCGAGTCGGCGCAGTGCATGGATCGATCGAACCACGCGGGCCTCGGCACTGAGCAGCGGTGATTCGCGCGCCTCGAGGATCAACTGGCCGGCGTGGATCCCATGGCGTTGGAGCACCTCGTCGACGTCGGTGACGAACGTCGGTGACGCGAGCTGAATTCGTGACACATTGACGTAGATGCTGAAGTGCTCGTCGGCGACACCGAGGCGCATCCATTCGCGAAGGTCCGCGACCGAACGCTCGAGCACGATCGCGCCGAGCTGGACGATCGTGCCGGATTCCTCGGCGATGTCGATCAGTTCGGTGGTCTCGACAGGATGCTCCCAGCGGACAAGCGCTTCTGCCCCGACGAGGTCGCGCGACAGGGTCGAGAAGATCGGCTGGTACGCGACATCGATCTCGTCTGCGGCGATCGCGTTCGCGAGCGCTGCTGCAACGGTGACGCGATGGCGCGCCCGCGAACGCATCGGCGGAGTGAACAGGGTGCACCGGTTGCGTCCGTTGTGTTTCGATTCAGCCGTCGCGGCGGAGGCATTGCCGACCAGTACGGCTGCGGCGTCGCGCGGTGAGCGGTCCAGCACGTCGGCGTCGGCGAGTGCGATGCCGACGCTGACCGAGAAGTCGAGGTCGAGTTCGCCCACTCGGAGTTGCCCGCACAGTGCTCGACGCGTTCGTTCGGCGAGTTCGAGTGCGGTGGTGGCGTCGTGAATGTTCTCGGCGATCAGCGCGAACTCGTCGCCGCCGACTCGTGCGATGTGATCGGCCGGACGGACGATGAGTCCGAGTCGCTCCGCAACCGCAATGAGTACATCGTCGCCGGCCGAGTGGCCGAAGGCGTCGTTCACGTACTTGAGACGGTCGATGTCGATCACGATCGCAGCAACAGGGTCACCGCTCTCGCGTTGTTGGGTCAATGCCTCGCTCGTGATGGCGAGGAGCCGGTCTCGGCTAGCGAGACCGGTCAACGCATCATGCGACGACTTGTCGACGAGCGTGGCCAGGCGCTGAGCCGGCTCGCTGACGTCGTGGAGGAGAATGGCGACGTGGCCGGGTTGGCCCGGTGGGGCGGTGGCGGTGGCGCGCAGCACCATTGCTGAGCCGTGCTCGTCGCGATGGTCGATGCGACCATGCCAGAGGCGTCGGTTTCCGGCGAAGATCTCGGTCGGAAGTTGGTCGAGGAACGACTGCAGGACGACCGACGGCGGTCCTGGTGCTCGCAGCATCAGAAGCGATTCAGCTCCGAGGAGACGCAGCATCGCGTCGCTGGCGTCGTGTGGCGTGCCATCGAGCCCGACGAGCGCGACTGCAGTGTCGTCGTCGTCCAGCAACTGCTTCAGGCTGCCCGAGAGTGCCATGCTCGGTGCTGGGGTGGGCGGGACCGGCGCCGTGTCGGTGAGGTCGGACGCGCCGTGGGCAGCTGGCAGGCCGGGAAGGGACGCGGCGAACGTCGTCGACACGTCGTCAGTTGGTGGTGGCGGAGGAACGCCGGGCAGGGGTGAGTCGGGCACGGCCGAAGGCTGTGTCTCGTCGCTCATCCTTGGTGTCCATTCCCGCCTGTTGTTCCGCCTGGTACGACGTGGCTCGGCACCCGTGCCCGTTCTACGTGTGCCTCACCATGCTGTGTCACCGGGTGGCGGTCACCGTCGCACTGACCGCCCCGATTGAAACCGTAGTCACCAGGTCGAGGATCTCTGCACTCGGTGAGCCGTCGATGGCTTCGAGTTGCTGTTCGAGCGCATACAACGTGAACCGATACTCGTGCGTTTCACCTGGTGGTGGACAGGGCCCGCTGTAGCCGACATCGCCGAAGAAGTTGATGCCCTGAAGCGCCCCGGGCGGCACGGCGCCCTCGTCGAGCCGATCGAGCGAAGGGTCGATCCCACCGATCACCCAGTGGATGAACGCCTGACCGGAGCTGAGATCGTCTTGGTCGGTGACGACGATCGCAAGCTCGGCCGTTCCTTCCGGGACGCCATTCCACGACAACGCCGGAGCGATGTCGAGGCCATCACAGGTGTACCGCGCGTCGATCGCTGCGCCGTCAACCCATGGCGCGAAGAGCTGAAAGGTTGCCTGCGTCGATGCGGGGACCTCGAACTCCTCGAGTTCGAGCTCGCCTCCGGGCGGAACCGGATCGATGTTGCCGGCTTCGCCGATGCCATCGTCGAGCGCGACCGAGGGCAATGGCGCCGTATCGGGTGGCGGAAGGGTGGTCTGGGCAACGGGTGTTTGCAGCCGAGTGCCGTCTCCCGCGTCGCACGCCGCAGCCGTCAGTGAAAGGGCCGCGGTGACCGCCGCCGTGAGCACGGTCCGCGATCTGATGCGGGAAAGGAACAATCGACCTCGAAACACCGATGCGAGCGTAGGGCATCGGCGGGCCCGAGAGGGATAGCCTCGACAGGGTGTCCGATCTGCCGCTCACGATTCTGACCGTGCACGCACATCCCGACGACGAGGCGTCCAAGGGTGCGCCGACGTTGGCGAGATATCACGCCGAAGGGACAACCACGGTGCTCGTGTGTTGCACCGGTGGCGAAGAAGGCGACCTGCAAAACCCGTCGCTTCGCGAGCCTGGTCAACCGTTTCACGACCTGACGCCCGAACAAGAGCGCGAACTCGTTGCGTCGATGCGTGCCCCCGAACTCGCCGCGTCCGCCGAAGTGATCGGCTTCGACGAGGTCGTCATGTTGGGCTATCGCGACTCGGGGATGGCCGACACCGAGCCGAACGAACACCCCGACTGCTTCCATCAAGCAGATCTGGACGAGGCGGTGGGCCGTCTCGTCGCGATCATTCGACGCACTCGCTCCCAGGTGATCATCACCTACGGCGACGACCAGAAGGGCTACCCGCACCCTGATCACCTCCGTGTGCACGACATCTCGGTGCTCGCCTTCGACCGGGCGGGCGATGCTGACTGGTACCCAGACCTGGGCGAGCCGTTCGCGCCATCGAAGATGTACTACTCGGTTTGGGCGAAGGAACGCATCCTTGCCGTGCACGAGGCGATTCTGGCGACCGGTGGGGAGTCACCGTTCACCGATGAGTGGCTTGACCGTCCGGGCCAGGACCACCGCATCACGACCAAGATCGACGTTCGTGACTACCAATGGGCGCGCACCGGAGCGTTGCGGGCGCATGCGACGCAGGTCGACCCGAACGCTGGGTTCTGGTTTGGTCTGACCGACGAGCAGATGGCCGAGGCGTATCCCTGGGAAGACTGGATCCTCGCCCGTTCGAACGTGGGTCCGATTCCCGACGACGACAGTGAGCGCGACCTGTTCGCAGGCGTGCGAGAGGACGCATCATGACCGCATCGATCCAATTCCGAGTGGTCGTGGCCAAGAAGGACGAACGAGTCGAAGGTCCAGACGATGCCGACATCGTCGTGACCGTCCCGCTGATCGATGCGGCGTCAGATGGATTCGACCCGACCGTTGCGTTCATGCGCGGCAAGCTCAAGGCGAGCGGCCATACCGGCCAGATCCTCGACGTGCTGAAGTCCGGCGACGCCGCTGACGCGATCGCCCGCATCGTCGCGACGGTCTGACGACTCGCGCCTACCCGGCGCGCATGACGTCGCGCAGCTCGCGGAATCCGATCAACGTGGCTCCGGACCGGTCGAGCTCAGCTCGGAGTTCGTTGCTGACCACGAGCTCGTGGTCAGCAATCCAGCCGTCGGCTGCTTCACCGGCCAGGGCTCGCACCTCGGGAGTGTCGATTGCCGGCTGAACGTGGATCTCGGTGACGCCTGGTTGCAGCCGAGCGATCGCATCGAAGACGCGTTCGCGGCTGCCGGCTCGCCAATCGTGGTCGAAGTGGTCCGGGAACACGACGCCCTCGTCGGCCGCCAGTTGGCGGAACGGGAAGCCTGCCTGCTCGGGTGTGATGGTGGAGGGCAGCCGAATCGGCAGCCGGAACTCGAAGGCGAGTTCGAGGTAGACGTCGAAGAACTCCGGACGCAATGTGATTGCCGACAGATGTGGAGCGAGATGCGTGACATCGACACCCCACACCGCGGCGCGTTCGATCTGTGCTCGCAGTTCGCGCAACACCTCGGCCGGGTCGGCATGTTCCCAGAGGTCTTCGAGGGTGCGAGGAAAACCGCCTTCACCGGACTGCAGCGACGGTGCATGCGTGACCGGCCCCCAGCGGTAACACGCGTGCTCGGAATTGAGCGTGAGGTGGACGCCAATGTCGTCGCCTGGGCGAGTGTTCTTGGCTGCGTGGCACGCCCATGCTGCCGGGACCATCAGTGATGCGCACGTTGCGGCACCCTCGTGTAGCGCAGACAGCACGCCCATGTTCGAGGAGTGGCTTGCGCCGAGATCGTCACACGACAGGATCACGAGCTTGTCGTCGGGGCCGTGGCCAAGGCGTTCGGCGAGCGAGGAGGTCACATCTGTGACGCTATCTCGCAGCTCAGGTCATGCAGGGCAGCTCACGTCGCGCAGGCCGACCAGAGGCCAACGTCGTCAGCCTCTGCAGCTCGAGCAGCGTCGACGAAGAGCTCTTCGTGGGTGACGTTCGGGCGGATCGTCAGTGGCTGAGCGAACCCTTGGCGCAGGATCTCGTAGTTCACGAAGACAGCGTCGCTCGCTCGGTACACGTAGCCGAGCAGGCGACCGAAATCGTCTCGTCCGACCGTGTCTCGCTCGATCCGGATCGGCGTGCCGACGGGAAGGAGGTCGGTGACGAATGTCGTTGCCTCGGGGCCGAAGCACTCGATTGGAGTGTTGGGTCGCTTCGTCTCGGGTGTGTCGATACCGATGAGCCGAACGCGCTCTTCGCGCCCGTCGATGACCGCATCGATCGTGTCGCCGTCGACGACGTACTCGACTACTGCGTTCGGCTCGACCGTTTCGGGTGACACCGTGGTCGGAGTCGTCTGGCCGAACGCGTTGCAGGCGCTCACCAACAGTGCGGTCAGTGCCAGGGTGCCGTACCGCGGACGTGGAGAGAACCCGCCCGTCATCGTCGGGATCAACAGTGCGCCCGCTCGAACACGTCGAGTTGTTCCGCGAGCAGACGTTTGACGTCGGCCGGAGCGAAACTTGCCCGAACAGCGTCACGTTGCAGACGAACGTGATCTTCGACACGAAGCCCCAGGTCGGTTCCGATCTGCAGCTCGGTCATCAGGTCAGTGTCGAACCACCCTGGGTCGTCGGTGTTGAGGCAGACGTTCAGCCCCGCATCGATCATGCGGGTGAGAGGATGTTCGTCGAGTGTGTCGACCACTCCGAGCAACAGATTCGACGTTGGGCACACCTCGCAGAACACGCCAGACTCGACGAGTTGTTCGACGAGAACCGGGTCTTCGAGAACTCGCACGCCGTGCCCGATTCGCTCGGCTCCCAGGTCGTCGACGGCTTGCCTCACGCTGTCGGCTCCCTCGGTCTCACCAGCGTGAGGAATCGAGTGCAGCCCGAGCGCTCGCCCTCGGGCGAAGTGCTCGGCGTAGGGGGCGGCCGGGAATCCCACCTCGTAGCCGCCGAGACCGATCCCGATGAGTCCGTCGGGTGTGCGCGAAGACTCGAGGAAGTCGATGGTGACCTGGCTGTCGGGCGTCTCGAGGTCACGTGGGATGTCGATGACCCAACCGATGTTGACGCCGCGGGCGGCAGCGCGTCGTCGGCCTTCGTCGAGACCGTCGCGGTACTCCTCGGGTGCCATGTTGCCGACTTCGATGTGGCTGTACGCGGTGGTGGTGAGCTCGACATGGCGAACGTTCTGCTGGGCAAGCGACGCTGCCAGGTCGTCGGTGATCGTCGCGATGTCGTCGGCGTTGCGGAGCAATGACAGGCCAAACAGGTACTGACGCCCGAAGTCGGGAAAGTCGTCGAACGAGAAGTGTTCGGGGATGTCGCCGTTCCACACCCATGACCAGTCGGGCTGATGGCGAGCGGCCAGCGCCTTGACCGTGGCCGACGACATCGACCCTTCGAGGTGGCAGTGCAACTCGACCTTTGGCAACTCCAACAACAATGCCGAACCGGTGGTCATGGCAACCACGCTACGAGCAATCGGTCGTGCCTAGATCCGTTCGATGATCGTCCCGGTGCCGAGGCCACCACCGCAGCACATGGAAACCAGCCCGTACCGGCCGTTGCTTCGCTCGAGTTCGTACAGAGCCTTGGTGAGCAGGAAGGCGCCGGTTCCTCCCAGTGGGTGGCCGAGTGCGATCGCGCCGCCGTTCGGATTGGTCTTCGCGAGGTCTGCGCCAACCTCTTTGGCCCAGGCGAGCACAACAGACGCGAACGCTTCGTTGATCTCGAAGACGTCGATGTCGTCGATCGACAGACCGGTGCGGCCGAGCAGCCGCTGAGTTGCATCGATCGGGCCGGTCAGCATCAGCACCGGATCGGTGCCGACGAGGCACGTGTCGACAACTCGAGCCCGCGGTGTCAGCCCGAGTGCGGCGGCCTTGTCCTCGGTCATCATCATAAGCGCCGCCGCGCCATCGGAGATCTGCGACGCGTTGCCTGCGGTGTGGACGCCGTTCTCGCGTGCGACCGGCTTCAAAGTGGCCAGCTTCTCGAGTGACGTTTCGCGCAAGCCCTCGTCGCGGCTCACCGTGTGCGTGGTGCCGGTCGGGTTGCCCTCCTCGTCGACGTCGGGTGCCTCGATCTCGATGTACTGACCGGCGAACCGGTCTTCTTCCCAGGCTTGGATCGCGCGCTGCTGGGAGGCGAGACCGAACGCGTCGGTGTCGGCGCGGGTGATGCCCCACTTGTCGGCAATTCGCTCAGCGCCTTCGAACTGCGACGTCATCTCGTATTGATCGAAGTACGGGGGCGGGATCGGGCCGCCGAGCCCCAACTTCTTGCTCCCGCTCGCGCCGATTGGCACGCGGCTCATCGCCTCCACGCCGCACGCGATGGCGGCGTCGACGACGCCTGCGCCGATGAGCGACGAGGCCAGGCCTGTGGCTTGCTGGCTCGAGCCGCATTGTGTGTCGACTGTGGTTGCGGCGGTCGTCAGCGGCAAACCAGCTGCAAGCCACGCCGTTCGCGTGAGGTTGAAGGCTTGCTCGCCAGCTTGGCTCACGACACCGCCGACGACTTGTTCGATCTCGGCAGGATCGATGCCGGTGCGATCCACGAGTGCCTGCAGCACCCGGCTGAGCGTTTCGGCCGGATGCAAGGTGGACAATCCACCGTTTCGCTTTCCGATGGGAGTGCGGACGGCGTCGACGATCACAACGTTTGACATGTTGACGACGTTAGGCGGCGGCAGGTCCACGGTGGAAAGTCGATGTGCTGCCTGGCGTGCAGCGTCAGGCGCGGTGCAGCGTGGCGGCGAGGTGGTGCTGGAAGGGTTGGCCGACTGCCGCCATGCGCATGGTGTAGCGAAGCGTGTCACCGGTGACCTCGAACGTTCGCTCGGTGCGCTGGACCTCTTTCGCGCTGGTGGTGCGGCCGATGACGCTCGACCGAACGTCGATGATGAGCGTGTCGGTCTCGCCCGCGCTGTTGGGAGCCGCGAAGCCTTCCAGAACTTCGGTGATGCCTGTCGGGTGCGCCAACACGATCTCGGCCAAACCGAGTTCTGGCGTGCGCCAGTAACCGCTCTCGGCGTGCAGCGGGCGGCCAGGCTCGCCGGTTTCGTCGAGTTCGCGGGTGGCTTGGTGGTAGGCGAGGAACGGCTTGCCGACGTGGCCGAACGTCACCGTCTCGCTGAAACGAAACGTCGGAATCGTCGGGTACTCGCCGCTTCCCTCGCCGGTCCACGTGCCGAGCAACGGTTCGAGAATCGAGATTCCTTCGTGGAGCGGTAGCGGGCCAGCCATGTCCGAAGCGTACGTCTCGTGCTACGCATGGCAGCGATGAGTAGCGAACTGGGCTTGGTGTCGATCAACACAGCAACGGTGTACGCACCGCTCAACGAGGTGCCCGACGGGTTCGATGGTGAGCACCGCTACGTGCACGTGATCGGCACGACGGTGTTCGTCGACGACCGAGCAGAAGATGCCGGGTGGCCGCAGCACTTCATCGGAGTGGTCGCCGGCGTCGGCTGGTGGGCCGTCGATGTCCCCGTCGATGTCCCCGACCCGTCGTACGGCGCCGCGATGGATCTTCGGAACTACTTCGGTGTGGCCACTGAAGCCGAGTGGCTTGCCGCCGGGCGTGCTGTGCAAACCGCCGAGTGGGCGCGCACTCACCGCTTCTGCGGGCGGTGCGCGACGCCGAACGAACCGTCGACGGGCGAACGCTCGGTCAAATGCCCTGCCTGCGGACTGATCGCGTATCCCCGCGTTGCCCCGGCGATGATCACACTGGTGACGCGCGGCCCGGCCGGACGCGACCAGGAAGCCCTGCTCGCACGCGGCGCAAACTTTCCGGTGCCGATGTACTCGTGCTTGGCCGGCTTCGTCGAGCCAGGTGAAGACCTCGAGGGTTCGGTCGTGCGCGAGGTGAAAGAAGAGGTCGGCCTCGACGTCGACGACGTGCGGTACGTCGGTAGCCAGCCCTGGCCGTTCCCGCACAGTTTGATGGTGGGGTTCCGCGC
>CALICC010000131.1 GCA_938049325.1 uncultured Ilumatobacter sp.
GATCGAGGAACGAGTTCAATGACCAGCGAATCGACCAGCAAACGCGGATCCAGCCGCACATTCGGCATCGCCGTGCTCGCACTCGCTGCCACGGTTGCCGGAGGCTTTGGCGTGTTGGCGCGCAGAGATGCCACCGGTCGACTCGGTCGGTCATGGGCTGGACGCAGTGCGCGCCTCGCTCGGATGGGCGCACGCGTCGGCAGCACGTATGCAAGCACTGCAGCGCGTAAGACGTTCGCGTCTGCGGAACGCCGAGAGGTCCTCGACCGAGAACGTGAGTTCCGCACCGCCGAGCAAGTCGCGGACGAGCTCGGTCAGATGAAGGGCGCACTGATGAAGCTCGGCCAGATGGCGAGCTATCTGGATGACGGCCTCCCCGAACCGCTACGACTCGCGCTGGCGCAGCTTCAATCAGACGCCCCACCCATGTCGACGGAGCTGGCGCGCTCCACGGTCGAGGCCGAACTCGGCGCACCGCTCGACGAACTGTTCCTGGCCTTCGACGACGAGCCGATCGCCGCAGCGTCGATCGGTCAAGTCCACCGGGCGATCATCCGCGACATCGACGCCGACGGCGCGCCGATCGAACGGGCCGTCGCGGTCAAAGTCCAATACCCGGGCGTGGGAGAAGCCATCGCGTCCGACCTCCGCAACGCCGACATGCTCGGCGTCATGCTGAAGCAGAGCTTCGGTGGGCTCGACCCGACCGAAATGGTCGACGAGATCAAGATTCGCCTCGCCGACGAGGTCGACTACGAGCTCGAGGCTCAGAACCAGCAGCTCTTCGCCGAGTACTACCGCGACCACCCGTTCGTTCGAATTCCCGAGGTGATCAGCAGCCACTCGACCCGGCGAGTGCTCACCACCGAACTCGCGGTCGGGCATCGCTGGTCGGAGATGATGGATCGGGGGCAGGAAACCCGCGACCGAGTCGGCGAGATCATCTTTCGGTTCGTGTTCCGGTCGCTGTACCGATTCGGTGCGTTCAACGGTGACCCACATCCGGGCAACTATCTGTTTCACGACGACGGCACGGTCACCTTCCTCGACTTCGGCCTCGTCAAGCACTTCACGTCCGACGAGTTGCACATGTTCGGGTCGTTGGTGAAGGCCGCCGCAGTCGACTTTGATGCAGCGCAATTCCGCAGCCTCGTCGAGCAAGCCGGCATGCTCGACCCCGACGCACCCGTCGACACCGCTGACGTGGGCGAGTACTTCTCGCTGTTCTACGACACGGTCACCCACGATTCCGAGATGACCTGGACTCGCGACTACGCGAACTCAGTCGTGCGCCACACGTTCGACCGAACGAGCCCCATCAGCCAGTACGCAACGGTGCCCCGCGCCTTCGTCTTCATTCAACGCATCAACCTCGGGTTGTACGCACTCCTGGGCGAGCTCGAAGCGACGGGGAACTATCGCAGGATCGCTGCAGAACTCTGGCCATTCGTGAGCGCCGGACCGAGCACCGACCTCGGGCGAGCGGAGGCCGAATGGCTCCGCCACGTCGATCACCGCGACGACGCAGCTCCGACTGATGGCTGGGAACCGGTCACATCCGTGGAGCGGTGACCCGTGAGAGGGCGACAGCGCCTGTATCTTCCTGGAAATGCGTCGCACTCTCGCTCTCGCCGTCACGGCCGTCGTCACCCTTGCCGCCTGCGGTTCCGATTCGAGCGGAGGGCCGGTCCTGGCTCCCAACGAAACCCTCGAACCCGTTGCCGAGAACGGCGACACGAGCAACGCAACCGTTCCTGAGGAACCGGCGCCGACCGCACCGCCGGAGCCGGAAGACACCTGCATTCCTGAAGGTGGCGAGGCCCCTGAGATCGACCTGGGCGGCGCTGAGCCGCCTCCGGAAAATCCTGACAAGCCTGAAGTCGAGATCCCAGCCGAGGCGCCGACCGAGCTCGTCCGCACAGTGCTCACCGAAGGATCTGGCGTCGCCGCAGCAGCGGGCGACACCGTCATCGTCGACTACATCGGCGTGCGTTCCGACGACGGACTGCCCTTCGACAACAGCTACGACCGTGCGCCGTTCCCGGTCGTACTCGGCGCCGGCAACGTCATCCAAGGTTGGGATGACGGCCTCGTCGGCGCCCAAGCGGGCGAGCGCGTACAGCTCGACATCCCGTCCGATCTCGCGTACGGCGAAGCAGCTCGCAGCGACATCATTTGCGCCAACGAAGACCTGACGTTCGTGGTCGACGTGCGCGTCGTCGTCCCCGCAGCCGACCCGGCCGACGAGCCGAGTGAGCCGGGCGTTGACCTGTCGACCGAAGGTGTCGACGACACCATCTTCGACGACCTCACCGCCGGCGACGGCGCCGCCCTCGAACTCGGTGACACCGCGGTGATCCGCTACGTCAACTTCAGGGGCGACAACGGCGTCGCGATCGAATCGAATTGGGCTTCCGAGCCGCTACAGGTGCCGTTCAATGACGAGCTTCTGGCTGGTCTCTTCGAAGGCCTCGAGGGGATGAAGGTCGGCGGCCGCCGCGCGATCACCATTCCGCCGGAAGACGGATTCGGCGAAGAGGGCAACCCCCAAGCGGGCCTCCCAGCCGGAACCGACATGATCTTCGTGATCGATCTGCTCGGCGCATACTGACCAACGAATCAGTTGAGCGCTCGCGCAAGCTACTTCGCTCGTCGCGGCGACAGCTGAACGTCGCCGATGTCGGCGACGTCTTGCACGGTGCGCGAGAGCTGACTGAACTGGTCGGTATGCAAGTGACGCGTGGGTCGCGAATAGTGGTACCCCTGTGCAATGTTGATCCCAGCGTCGGCAACAGCCTGTGCAAGCTCCGCTGTCTCCACGCCTTCAGCGACCACTCGTAGGTCGAGACGGTTGGCCAACTCGACCACCGCGTCGATGATTGCGGCATCGCGATGATGATCGATCATGCGTGACACGAACTGTCGATCGATCTTGAGCTCGTCGACGTCGAACAAGTCGAGCCGCGCCAAAGACGACGCCGCCTGACCGAAGTCGTCCAGCGAGATCGACACGTCGAGCGCACGAATTCGATCGATCCGCTCGATCAATCGCTCGGTGTCGACCACAGCCACGCTGTCCTCGACCAGTTCGAGTGTCAAGCGCTTTGGTTCGAAGCCCGTACGGTCGAGCAACGCGGCGAGATCGGCGACGAAGTCGACGCCCGTGGCGTCACCGATCGCGATATTGACCGAGAGCTGGACATGGTCGGGCCAGCTTCCAGCCTCAACCACGGCGCGCTCGAGCACCACCGAGGTCATCTCGCGTTGAAGACCGGTCAAACCGACATGTTCCAAGAGTTCCCCGGCTCCGACGATTCCCAGTTCTGGATGTGACCAGCGGGCCAGCGCCTCGCCGCCGACGACCCTCCCGGTCGCGATCTCGACCTGCGGTTGAAACCAGACCTGCACGTCGCCGTAGGCGAGTGCTTCGGGAAGCTCCTGCACCAGCTGCATACGACGTTGGCTGTGTGGATCGTCTTCAATCCGATACCACGTTGCCTCGAGCCCCTCGCGCTTCGATCGGTACATCGCGATGTCCGCAAACCGGAGCATCGAGTCCTTGGGCACCACCGAAGAATGGGCCATGCCGATCGATGCTCGAGTCGTGATTTCGATGTCGTTGACGAGCATGGACTCCGACCACGACGACGACACTCGGTGGGCGAAACGGCGCGTCAGCTCCGGCGGTCCGGGCACGATGGCTGCGAACTCGTCTCCGCCCAGACGCGCAACGAGTACGTCCGCGTCGAGCGCAACGAGACGTTCCGCAACTCGCCGTAGCACTTCGTCGCCGAAGTCGTGGCCGAGCGTGTCGTTGATCTCCTTGAAGTTGTCCATGTCGAGCAAGAGGAGACCGATGTCGTCCTCATCGTGCTCCGATTCGACCAGTGCGTGGCGCAGCACACGGCGGTTCGGTAGCCCGGTCAGCGGATCGTGATTGGCCTGCCACTGAGCAGCGCGCGCACCGGCTTCTGCAAGCAACACGCCGCTCCCGCGGTTGATGACGGTGTGCCAGGACAGAATGACCGCCGCAACGATGATGACGGGGGCGTAGTCGACGTCAACCACCAACGGGATGGTGATGACGTACAGCAGCGTCAAGGCACACAGCGCGCGCAGCCACCCCCGAGCGAGATAGGCCGAGTTTGCACCGAGCGAGCCGATCATGACGATCACCCCAGCCACGTATCCCCCGGGCAACACCAACGCAGCGACCGCGGCCAGAGTGTGTTCGGTGAACAGATAGCAGCCGAGTTCTTGACCCACCTCGAGCCGTTGGCGTCGCACCACGAACGTCGACACGATCTGCACGACGAGCACGATGCCTGCGTAGAAGAAGCGATCCGGCCCGAGCGGAAACACCATCAACGCGATGACGACCACCACGGTCAAGATGCCGCGTTGCAGCACCGGCGTCCGCCGATTCCACGGGTTGAGCATGGGGGCAGCGCCGGACTCGTCTGTGGCGTCAGGCAGCGTCGGGCCAGTACTCACAATTGGAACTCGGCACGCTGAGCGTCGTACTTGAGCGATTTCTTCACGATTTCTTGAGGCAGGGCCGATCGCTCCGCACGCCGGAGCGACCACGAGGCGTTCACACGACGACCTCTCGGAGGTCGAGCCCGAGATCGAGGACTCGCGCCGAATGCGTCAATTCACCGACGGCGATCAGGTCGACGCCGGTCTCGGCAACGGCTCGAGCGGTTTCGAGCGTGAGACCGCCGCTGGCCTCGAGCCGCACGTTGGATCGCGTGCTGTTGCGAATATCCACCGCCTCGCGCATCTGATCCGGGCTGAAGTTGTCGATCAGCACCTCGTCGGCCCCGGCCTCGATCGCTTCGCGAAGCCCATCGAGCGAGTCGACCTCGATTTCGACTGGGATCGTGGCTTCCAGCGCACGCACGCGCGCATAGGCCTCGGCGACGCCGCCTGCGGCCGCGACATGGTTGTCTTTCACGAGCGCCATGTCGGAGAGACCCATTCGGTGGTTCGCTCCCCCACCGCACCGCACGGCGTACTTCTCGAGCGCACGTAGACCCGGCATCGTCTTGCGCGTATCGCGCACGGTTGCCGACGTTCCCTCCAACGCATCGGCCCAGCGTCGAGTGAGGCTGGCGACCCCCGAGAGGTGGCAGAGCAGGTTCAGCGCCGTGCGCTCGGCGGTCAGCAACAACCGAGTCGGTGCGGTCACGCGAGCGACATCGGTACCCGGTGCGACGCGCGATGCGTCATCGACGAGGTACTCGACGGTGCTCGCCGAGTCACCGCACACCGTGTCGATCACGGCGGCGACGACGGGCAGGCCCGCCACGACGCCGTTCTCACGAGCACCGAACGTGGCGACGCTGCGCTGATCCGCGGGGATCGTCGCGGTCGAGGTCACGTCGACACCACCCATGAGATCTTCGGTGATCGCGAGACGCACGAGCGACGACAATGCGTCAGGGTCGAGCCCGACCTCGATCAACTGGGCACGAGTGTTGGCCGAGATCGGATGCAAGACGAACATCGCCGAATCCTAGAACGTCGCGTTTCTGGTCCGACTCCAGACGCAGAAGTCAGGCTTGTTGGACGATGTCGACGGCGCCGACGGCATCGAGCGCGACGTCGAGGTGGCGGGCCCAGCTCGGGTCGGTGTCGGGAAAGTCACTGCGTCGATGACAGCCCCGACTCTCGGTTCGGGCCAGCGCTGCCGACACGATTCCCGAGGCCATCGTGAGCAGATTCGTGGCTTCCCACGACGCCCGATTCGGCGCCACGTCGGTCGTGGCGCTGCGTGCGAGCGACCCGACCGCGCCGAGCGCCATTGCCAGCGACGACGCGCTGCGCATCACGCCGACATGACGCGACATGGCGGCGCGCAACTCGCGCAACCGGACCGGGTCGAACAACGCGAAGCTCTCCGGATCGTCGTGATCGGGCAGGACTCGCGCTCGCTCTGGAAGCTCCCAGGCCAAGTCACGCCCGACGCGTGTCCCGGCGACGATCGATTCCGTCAAGCTGTTCGACGCCAACCGGTTCGCACCGTGAACGCCCGTCGACGTGACTTCTCCCACCGCAAACAATCCGGGAACGGCCGTACGACCGTCGAGGGTCGCGACGATGCCCCCGCAGCTGTAGTGCGCAGCAGGAGCGACCGGAATTCGGTCGGTTGCCGGGTCGAGCCCGATTTCGCGACACGCTTCGGTGATCGAAGGAAACCGCTCGTAGAACCGCTCCCCCATGTGTGTCGCATCGAGGTACACGTGGTCGTCCACGCCACCCGCCGCCTCCGCCATGCGTGCGCTGATGGCTGCCGACACGACGTCGCGCGGTGCGAGGTCTTCTTGCGGGTGCACCCCCTGCATGATGCGCTCGCCCGCCGCGTCGTACAGCAACGCACCCTCACCCCGCACGGCCTCGGAGACCAATGCCTGCTGACCACGCGCTTCGGGTCCGCGCCACATCACCGTCGGGTGGAACTGCACGAACTCGGCGTCACGCACCGGAACACCTGCGCGCAGCGCCATGGCGATGCCGTCGCCGGTGACCGCCGGCGGGTTGGAGGTGGACCCAAACACCTGGCCGTAACCACCGCACGCGATGACGACCGCTCGCGCCGTGATGGTGCCGACCGACGTGACCGCACCGTGGGTATCGGTTCGAGCCACGCGGATCCCGGCCACTTGGCGCTGCCCGTCGGAGGATTCGCCCATCAACAGGTCGAGCGCGAACGTGTGGTTCATCACGTCGACGCCCGCACCGAGCGCGGATTCGTCGAGGGTGCGCTGCACTTCGGCGCCCGACTGGTCCCCACCAGAGTGAACGATGCGATCGTGGCTGTGCCCGCCTTCGCGGGTGAGCGCGATGTCAATGTCGAGGCCCGGCCGTGGCTCCAGGTTGTGATCGGGGTCAAACGCCGCCCCGAGTCGCATCAGATACCTGATCGACTTGGGCGCCTCGTCGACGAGCTCACGCACAACGCCTTCGCTGCACAAGCCTGCGCCCGCGGCCAACGTGTCACGGACGTGGTTTTCGGTCGAGTCGGCCGGGTCCAGCACGCCCGCCAGGCCGCCTTGCGCCCACTGCGTCGAGCCTGCTTCGAGCACGTCCTTGGTGACCACGAGCACGCTGCGCACCGGCCGTGCGGC
>CALICC010000132.1 GCA_938049325.1 uncultured Ilumatobacter sp.
TGCACGACACCGGCTGCCTTCACGAGCGCGTTGTCGGCTCGAAAGGGCCGCGAGCCGTGCCCGGGCGTACCTCGCACGGTCAGCCGACGCCACGCCACACCCTTCTCCGCCACGTTGATGCCGACGAAGGGAGACTCGGCAGGGCCGCTGTGGAGGCCCCCACTCTCGGTCAGCACGTAGTCGGCGCGGATCGCGTCGGGGTGGTTGTCGGCCATGTACCGAGCGCCGTGAGCGCTCCCGGACTCCTCGTCGGCGACTCCGAAGAAGATCAGGTCACCTCGAGGGCGAAACGCGCCGCGGGCCGCCTCATCGGCCAGGTCGCGAAACGCGATCGCCATCGACGACGTGAGATTGAGCATGTCGACCGCACCGCGTCCCCAGATCTCACCGTGGATCAACTCTCCGCCAAACGGATCATTGTCCCAACCTTCCGAATGGACGGGCACGACGTCGGTGTGGCCCATGAGGCACAGGCTCGGCGCCTCCGGGTCGGCGCCCGTGATCCGGCCGACGATCGATGCCCGGCCCGACACCGGTTCGAAACGCTCGATGTCGACACCCGGCCCAGCGATCACCTGCTCGAGCACGTCGGCGTTGCGGGTTTCATGACCCGACTCGCGCGTCCCGTCGTTGACGCACTCGTTGCGGATCAGCGTCTGCAACAGATCGACCGTGCGATCGGTCAGCGAAGCGAGTTCTCGATCATCAAGTGACGACACCATCACCGGATCCTTCCACTTCAGGCGGCTGCAAACTGCTCCAGCGGAAATTCGCTGCGTGCCCGGCAGCTGGTGCCATACGTTTTTCGTTCCGCACTCATTCCCTGGGAGGGATCACCATGAACACACTCCGACTCAACTCAGCCGTGTGGTTCGCCACCGGTGTCGTACTCACCATGGTCGCCGCCATGATGACGACCCAAGCCTGGACAGTTGGTGCCGCACCCGGCGACAGCGACTCGACGGTCGTTGCGGTCAGTCCGCCCGTCCGCATCCTCGACAGCCGCGATGGTGTTGACGTCGGGCTTGCTGGACCGTTCGTTTCTCCGACGGCGCAGAAGCTCCAGGTCACCGGTTCGATTCCGACGACGACAGGAACCGCCGTCGTTGTTCCCGACGGTGCCACCGGCGTGATCCTGAACGTCACGGCGGTCAAGGCGAGCGACAATGGCTTCTTGTCGATCCGACCCGGAGACGCGACCGGCACGCCCGACACATCGAACCTGAACATCGTCGCCGGCGTCACCACCCCCAATGCTGTGACCGTGGCGCTTCCAACGACGGGAGCCAACATCGGTCAGATCGACATCACGTACAGCGCGGATGGCACGAGCGGCCCGACCACCGACGTGTTGATGGATGTGGTGGGATACCTCACGGACAGCTCGCTCGACGAGATCGCCGAGCGTCTCGACACGCTGGAGACCAAGAGCACCGTCACCTACAACGAGGGCGCCGCTCCCACGGCCGGCGTCGATGCAGCGACCGCCCGCGCCGCCGCGCCGGAGATCCCGCTACTGGCGTTCGGAACAGTCGACGTGTACGCCAAGTGCTTCGTCGACACGACGAATGGCGATCTGTACGGCGAAGTGTTTGCGCGGACCAGCGTTGACGGCGCAATCATGGAAGGTGACGACGATCTCCCCAACTCCGAAGGCCTCGCGTTCCTCAACATCGACACGCTCGAGGTGGACCGTGAACTCGACGGTGGCCAGACCTTCGGCGATGATCTCGCGGACTTGTCGGAGTCGGAGACCTACATCATCGAGGCCGACGGCACCTACCGCAGCATCCTCACATCGATCTCGCTGAAGAAGCCCGACGCACCAGCCGGAGACGGACCGTTCGGGCCCGACAACGCGTGCATCTTCAGCGGCGTTCGCCTGAGCTGATCTTCGTCACGTCGTGGGGATCGCAGCCGCGCGAATGAACGTCACGTAGCTCACGATCGCGTGATCGGAGAAGTGGTCGAACTTGCGCTGCTTGATGCCGTTCCAGAATCCAGCCCACCGGTCGCGACCGCGTTTCGCCGGTGTGAGTTTCACGTGACGGCCTTTGCTGTCGAGATACATCCGCGTGCCCGTGTGCCGGTAGCGGAACCACCGCGGCGGCACGCGGGTGACGATGTCGTTGTTGTTCACCCAACGCAGATGACGCACCTTCGCATGCTGGATGTAGCGACCGTTCCCGACCCTCGGGCTTCCGAAGGTGACGACCTCTTGAGGCACCGCCGCAATCTCGGACAGCTGACAGCGCCCGGCACAGATCTGCGCCATCGCACCACCGAGCGAATGACCACAGAACCAGACGTTGCGCGTCTCGTCACGCAGCGTCTCTTCGAGCTCGGGCCAGATGTCGTCGACCTCACGCTTGAAGCCGCGGTGCACTCGCCCGACCGTCTCGGCGAGGTCGGTCAGTGCGTTCGCATCGGCTTTGAGATCGTTCCACTCGTTGGGCTCGGTGCCGCGGCACACGATGACCACGTCGTCGTCGGTGGCGAGTTCGTAGGCCTGTGACCCGTCGTGTTCGATGTAGCGGACCGCCGTGAAACCGACGGCAGTGAACACGGGTTGCGCTTCGGTGTCGGGTAGGTACGACAGCATCGAGATCTCGGCGAAGAGCAGCGAACGCTGCAGCGTGTTCAGACGGGCGATTGGTGCATCGATCTTCGAGGCAATGTCGAGTTCGCTCGCCTGCTTCTGAGAGATCGGATCAGGGTTCTTGACACCAGTTCGCTTACTCATCGCCGCCACACAATACCGACTTCGCCGCCGCGCTCCCGTGGGTGTCGTCGTCAGGCGCCCGCCGCAGCAAGCCGTTGACTGATCTTCTTCGAGCTCACCGAGCCTCGCGTCCCGATCGGCTGCGCGAAGGTCTGGATCCGGAGCTCTTCGAGCATCCAGCGGATCTCTGCGAGCTCCGCAGCTGTTTCACCCGGCGCCAACCGGTCGAGCGCGGCTGCGAAGCGCTGTTCGAGCGGCAACACGTCACCGAGACGCATGACATCGCGAGGGCCAGCGCCCGCGAGATGCTCGAGTCGGTACTTGATGCCGCGCACGTATCGCTCGATATCGCCGAGTCGGTCGATGCCGTGCGCTGCGACGAAACCCGGCCGAACGAGACGCCCGAGATGCAAGTTCGCGTCGCTGACCGAGTCGTGCAGCGCCGGAGCTCGGAGCCGAGCCAGCAACTCGTTCACGTCGGCAGCTGCCGCCACGATGCCGACGGCGCCGCCAAGCGCCACGCCTGCGCGGTTGGCGCCTTTGGCGCGCACCTGGGCCTCCAGGCGGCGGAAGTCGGCCTCGGTCCAGGGCAGTGAGCCGAATTCGTCCATCAGCTGATCGACCGCTGCGATGATGCAGTCGTCGACGATCGTGCGGACCGGGAGGTCGGCGCCGTTGAGTGCGATGCGCCCGGCGTTCGTGACCAATCGCTCGATCGATGCTGCCGTTGGAGCAGCATCGAGCAGCAGCAGCCGACGGACACCACCGCGCATTGCTCGTCGCTGCAGCTCAGGGGTCGTCACGACGCGCAACGACACACTCTCGCCAACGTCGAGCAAGGTCGGATACGCCTTCACGTCGAGCGCTCGATCGCTCGACTCGACCACCTGGGCGATGTCGCCGACATCCCAGGTCGTGATGCCACGGCGTTCGTCGATGGGCGCCGCTGCGGCGATCGACTCGCGCGCCGAACCCGCCAACCGCGCCTTGATCGCTGCAAGGTCCTTGCCGACGTCGTGCACTTCGCCGTCGTCGTCGGAGACGACGATCGTCATCGTGAGGTGATCGTCAATCGCTGCCGGAGAGAATCCGGCAGCGCCGACCCGCACGCCCGACACCTCGGTCACGACCTCGGCGAGGCGATCGACCAGTCGGCCGCGGGGCGGACCCAACCGTGCGAGCACCGCGTCAACTGTCTCACCAAACGGGATCAGCTCGCGCCGAATCCCCTTCGGAAGCGAGCGCATCAGCTGCTCGACGAGTTCGGCCCGGCGCCCGGGCACCTGCCAGTCGAACCCGTCGTCGGTCACTTGGTTCAGCCCGTTGAGCGGCAGATGGACAGTGACTCCATCGAGCGGCTGGCCGGGGGCATCTCGGTAGGTCAGCGGCAACTCGATGTCGCCCTGTCGCCACACATCGGGGAAGTCATCGAAGACAACCCCGTGCGCGCCAACGAGGTCACGGATCGCTGCATCGGTGAGGTCGAGTCGGGTCGGCGTGCGATCGCTCTCGTCCTTCCACCACCGGTCGAAGTGGCGAGTACTCGTGACGTCGTCGCCGATGCGAGCGTCGTAGAACGCAAACAGTTCGTCGTCGTTGACGACTTGCGCACCGCGAGTGCGCGCGCTCATCGAATCGAGTCGGTCGAGCACCTCGTCGTTGTGCGCGAGGAAACGATGACGGGCTCGCCACACCGCTTCGACTTGTTCGCCGGCCGTGGGGTGCGAACGCGTGCCGGACTCGGGCCCCTGAACGAGCGCCTTCGAGATGAACCATGCTCGCGCCGCGTCGGGGTCGACGCGGTCGTAACCGATCACGCGGTCGCTGACGAGAGGTAGGCCGAACAGCGTCACCTGCTCGGTGCACACGGCCCGCCCACCCTTGCGGTCCCAGCGGACTTCGCCGTACGACTTCTTGACGAGATGTGCTCCGGCCTTCTCCGCCCAACGCGGATCGATCTCGGCAACTCGGCG
>CALICC010000133.1 GCA_938049325.1 uncultured Ilumatobacter sp.
CTTCAGCTCTTCGGGCAGCGACACGTTCATCGTGGTCATGGACAAGACACTAGCTGACTTGGCAAACCTTGTCATTGAGCGATCACCGTAGTAGCGCATATCGCCACGCCGGCAGCCAGGCAGACCGCTCGCGATCGGCACTTGCGATCGGTGCGGGCCGATCAGAACGCACGTCTGAGAGCCTCGGCAACTCCGACGGCGAAGAGTACTCGCCGTTGCCTATCGGCAGTCGACCGCAACCTCGAGTGCCTTGCAAATCTCGCGCGTCCGTACGCCGCTCAGCACGCCGATCCGTTCGACCAGCACTGCGTTTGATACCGACTCGACCGAATCGAGGTTCGCCGCGCAGCGGCGTTCGATCGGGTCGTCGCCGGGCTCGAGAACAACCTCACTTGGCAAACCTCGGATCGTGGTCGTGCACGGAGCGATGAGGGTGCGACGTAGACGGGGGATGGCCGCATCACGCGAAAGCACAACAACTGGTCGTCGGCCGATCTCGGGCGGTTCACACCACCACAGCTCACCTCTGGCCGGTAGAGCGCTCACGTGCTCGAGGCCGCAGTTCGGAACGAAGCAAGATCGCCCCAGTCGTCATCTTCGTCGATTGGGTGAGCTTCGTAGGCAGCGGCATAGGCGGCATCGACTTCGGCTGACCGGTAGCTGCTCAGCAGTGCCGTGAGTGCCTCATCGATGAGTTCGGCATCGGTGGTTCCGGCATGGAGTCGGCGTGCGTCATCGAGGAGTGTGCGGTCAACGGTCGTGCTGATCCGAGCGCGAGTCATGCCATTATCATGCCACGCTCACGCCACGTTGAACACTCGCCCAGAATGTCTCCGCTCGTTACTGGGAGGAGCTGCGGACCGTGGCGCTTGGTGCACGCTGAGTTACGAAACCTGTCCGCGGACAGGTTTGGTTGACGGTGAGTGATGAGTTCGTCACGCTCGGCTGACCAAAGCTGTCCGCGGACAGGTCGCGCTCGACAGCTGGCGGATCAAGACTGGCGATGCCCAGCAGGGCGTAGCCGCCCGTGTGAGGCTGCCGCCAAACGTAGACGGTGAGAGCGATCGTGGCCATGAGGTCGGGCGGGGTGCTGTGCCCCCCGGTGCCGGATCTCGGATGGAAGTGAACCGGAGAGGTCACGGTTGCTACCGAGCGCGGCCGGAGCGCCCTCTCCGGCACAATGCGTCGGTGCAGGCTTCAAAAGACGCGTCGATCACCGCAGTAGTAGAGCGGTTGAGGATGGATCTCGGCAAGGGCGCCTTTGCTGTGGTCGACCACTGGGAAGCGGACCTCTGCGCCGTCGGCCTGGCCCGCCCCTCCGACGAACGGTTCTTGATCTACCTCTCAACCTGGCCACCCGAGAGCGGTCTCTACTCGTACCAACTCGAGAGTCCAGCGAGAGGCGACGACAGCCCGTACACGGCGGGCGATCTAGTCGCCGACGCGGCCTATGAGGCGGTTTTCGATGCCGCGCGATGCCACCTGCTTCAACAACCATGAGTGGCGAGCGTTGGCCGCGGCCCCACGAGTTCGGATCTGGCCACGCGTATGGCTCACCCTTCGAGAGCAGCGAACCCGCTCTGGTTCGGAACCTCTGATCGGCAATGACCGTTCGGGGTCGTGCGCGCTCTGATTGTCCTCTTTCCCGCCGAGTGTCGGGAGGCGGACTGCGTCTGTTCGAGCGACACCCTCTCGACCCATACGCGTTCGCCTATTCGCTCCTGGTAGCGGGGAGCACGCTGTCCCGCGCGGCTGCGAGCGTTGCGGGATAGCTCGGCTCGAACGGCTCCGCTAGCTCTCGCTCCAGATGCGCCGCGAAAAGCATGGTGTACCGCGGGTAGCTGCAGATCTGCTCGGCCGAACCCGCCGGAGAGATCTCTTCGAACCCACTTGGTGATTGCTGGCATCATCGGCCGACAGGCCGCTCTTGAGCCGGCGACGTCATGCGCCTTCGAGCGGACGAAAGCCGCTCGACAATTCCGACTCGTTGTGGCCACGCGAGAGCGGCACATCCCGAGCACGTTCCCGCTCGGTGTCGGCGCGTTCAGGGCAGTTGAGTGGAACCTGGCATTGGCTCGCCTGCCCTGATTGCAGCGGCGCAGAGACGGGCAACCTCAAGGGCCCCGTCGCGAGTGTCCAGATCCCTTTCGTACTCGACGACCGGGGCGCGGCCGACTTCGTCGAATGACGGTGACTGTTCCACGCGCACCGTCCATGGGCGACCTCTGGCGAGCCACCGCACCCATCGACCCGCCAGTTCCAAAGCAATCAGCACGAGGCCGAACTCTGCTCCACCTCCGCGGGTGGTCACGTCCGCAACACCGGTTCGAACGACAACCAGCTCAAGGAAATCGCCATCCGGCGTGCGCACCGTTTCTCGGTTGCTGAACGTGAAGAGCTCGGGCACGGTGTCTATCGAACCAGGACGGCATGGTCCTCCGAACGTCGAGCGCGTCTCGACATCCAGAACCGTCCGAGAACATCGCGCCACCCAGGCCTTCGGAAACCACCCGCTCAACGGCACTCGAGATCGGGAGGGGCCGCTTGGGAAGGCTCGCCCGGTTCTGGCCGGCCATGTGCCGGGTCGCCCGTTCGGGTGGGTCGGCTGACATGCTGGGGTTGTGGACAAGGCGGGGGCTCTGGCATCGGTTCGAAAGTTCTACGGCGACCTCCCGCCCGGACATCACCTATCTGCCCATCGTGTTTCGGACTCGACGTTGTGGACAGTGGTCCGCGTCGATGAACACGATCGGCCGTATCCCGGCGGTAGCCATTTGGTCGGCGCCGACGGGAGGGTCTGGGCGATCTCATCGAACCCAGCGATACACGACCGCGACCTCGCGACGCGATCCGTTCAGGCTCTCTATGAAGCTGGCGTGGCCGATCGAGTCGACGACGAACAGTTCTCCGCATGGCTGGTGGCAGAAACGCAACGACGAGCTTCGGCAATCCCCGACCTGATCGCCTTGGCAGTTGCTGGATCATTTCGAACAAGCCGAGCCATCCTCCCGTGACGGGCTTCTCTGAAGCCGTCCGACCTGCCCCATATCAACGAGCTGCACAAGCGAACCCGACTGCGCGCGATGGGCGCATTGCGAGCGATGGTGCCGCTCGTGAATGCGCACTGCCGACCGCAGATGTCGTGGAGGTTTGAGGAGAGTCCCAGGCGGGCGCTGGGGCCCGTTACGTTGGATTGGGTGAGTGGTGCTGGGAGAGTTCGAGATCACGGTGGCTTCCGACTACAGCCGAACGAGGACTTCTTGTTTGGTGTTCGCATGAGCGGCAATGAGCTGCGCTTCGGCCCCTCTGGTGGCGCGCTGCTTTGGTCAGCGCTCACTGCGCCGCTCGCGGTCGGGATCGCGGCGTTCGTGCTCTTCGCGGACATCGACTCAACGACGCTCATCTTCTGGGACGTCAGCGCAGCGACTTGGCGGTTGGTGGTCGTTCCGTGGCTCGCTGCGATCGTGTGGCTTTGTGTGGCGCGGGCTGGATCGGCGGTCCGAGCGAATGAAAGCGGCGTTTCGATTCGCTCGACGTGGAGGAGCAGGAGCTTCGCATGGAACGAGATCGAGGAGGTTCGCGTCGTGGAATCCCGGCCAGTCCGCAATTTTCGGCTCGTTCTCGGCGAGAGCGGTGGGGGTTATCGGGCAGATATCGACTCGTCCCAGGCGTATTTGGTGTGTCGCGGTGGCTCGCTCGTGCGTCTCCCCGGGTTCGAAGCATCGGCGAAGGCCTCCGGCATGTCGGGTGATCTCGCGACCCCGACCGAGATCAAGGTCGGTGCTCTTCGACGCTATCGAGACACCGTCGACAGCCCCTGACCCGGCAGCGTTGCGACGTTGGGCGTAGCTACTGGATCAGGAGACCGGCGGCGCCGCGGAGTCAGTTGGTGGATGTATCCGCATCTATCGAGTCCCACCATGGAGATGGTCGCAGTGCTGCGAGTGATTCGAAGCGGAAGCCGCGCTCGGTGTTGTCGGCAACGCCGATCAGCAGGTCGGATCCGAACACCGCGAGTCTTTCCTGGCAGACGCCGCACGCCGCCAGCACGGACGGGCTACTCGTGCGTGTCCATCGAACACAGATGCTCGCAGTGAGCTTTCGCTTCGTCCGGTGAGCTTCGCTGATCGGACCTGTTTCAGCGCACAAGCATGCACTGTCCACCATGGCATCGATCCAAACTCCGGTGAGGACCGCTCCGTCGTCGGCGAGTCCTGCCGCACCAACGCCTTCTCCACCGCTGTCATGCTCAGCCTGTCCGACGGCTACGGCGAGCGCCGCTTCGTACAGCGCGTCTTCGTCGTGCGAGTCCATCGAGGCAGCATATTCATCGGTTCGCTCGGCCTGAGTAGGCCGCTCGATATCGACGTCGAGCCGTTTCGGCCATGGACCGCTCGGCGAGTTCCACACCAGCGAAACCACACGACCGAAACCGCACGACGTGGTCCAGTTGATGCGGCGATCACCTCTAGGGCGCCACGACTTCGGCGGGAGTCCATCCGAGTACTTCGTCAACGTCGCGGTGGTGGGCCCGTCGCTTCGTGAGGCGTGCGGACTGGATCCGATCGAGCCGGAAGATTCGTCCGGCCTCGCGTAGCTCACACCACCCGTTCAGGTACCAGCCGTCGGACCCGTGGTAGAAGCCGATGGCTTCGACGCTGCGCTCGGTGAGCTTGGAGTGAGCGTCGAGGTAGGTGATGTTCAGGACTCGACCGTGGCGAACTGCCTCTTGGATCGTGCGCCGAAGCCTCGGACTCACCGTGGCGTCACCGATCGGACCTCTGATGCGATTTCGGAGTTCGACGACACTTGCCTGCGTGCTCGGCGCCACGCTCTGGAGCAACAGATCGGCACCAGAGCGAGCGTCGTCGGAGTACGGGGCGTCGGGCCCGGCAGCCGCGACAGCAATCAGCAGAGCAGTGACCTGAGCCGATGACAGAGCCACGACTGAGGTGGCGGCAACGTCGAGGCTCACGGCGCCACCGTTTCGACCCGGTTCGCTCACGACGGGTGCCCCTGCTTCGCGCAAGCTGGCAAGGTCGCGCTCGATGGTCCGTCGCGACACGTCGAATCGGTCGGCGAGGGCCGTGGCAGTGACCGGCCGTCGGCCCGACTGGCGAATCGTCTCACTGATCGCGAAGAGTCGTTCCAGCCGGTTCACGGGCCCAGCCAACCCGTTTTCGAACCGTCCGTCAAGAAATCCGACAATCTCCGACATAGGGCTGTCGTCGGTGCCCCGTACCGTGAGGATTTCGCAACTGAAGGGAAGTGCAACATGGCCAAAGTGTCGCTCGGATACATCATCTACTACGTCGAAGACGTGGCCAGGACCGTGAGTTTCTTCGAGGCGGCGTTCGGACTCGATCGCCGCTTTGTCACAGAGGAGAACGACTACGGCGAGATCGAGACCGGAGCGACCACACTTGCGTTCGTTTCGCTTGAACTCGCCAAGGTCAATCTCGATGAGGCTGGCGG
Organism: uncultured Ilumatobacter sp.; assembly: GCA_938049325.1. Lineage (GTDB taxonomy): Bacteria > Actinomycetota > Acidimicrobiia > Acidimicrobiales > Ilumatobacteraceae > Ilumatobacter_A. The sequence continues at coordinate 5,476 of CALICC010000133.1, forward strand.
ATTCGTAGCTCCGAACGAGGACAAGCCAGCGCCGGCGGCGATCACGCTGGTGACGACCGACGTTGGTGAAACGGTCGCCGCCGCCATTGCTGCGGGTGGACGCGCCTACACCGACCCGGTCGACAAACCGTGGGGGCAGACCGTTGCCTACGTACTCGGCCCCAGCAACCTGCTCATCGAAGTTGCAACACCGGTTGCCGCACCGTGACCCGCCACGACAGCCGCAGCATCACCGCCCTCTGTTCCGGCTTTGTCACTGGGCAACTCGTGGA
>CALICC010000134.1 GCA_938049325.1 uncultured Ilumatobacter sp.
CGTCGGGCTCACCGAAGTCCTCATCGATGCCGACCCAATGGTCTCGGAGCGCACCGAGATCCTCGCCGCCGGCGTCACGGGCGTCAACAAGGACAACGACACCTTCCCGCAGATGGACACCGAGGTGCTCGCCATCGCCGAGTACGACGGCGTGATGTACATCGGTGGCAAGTTCACCGAGGTCGAGATCGCCGCCACAGGCGAGAGGTTCGCACAACCGTTCCTCGCCGCGTTCGAACGCGAAACGGGCGCATGGATTCCGTCGTTCGCCCCTGCCGTCAACGGCAACGTCTGGGACCTCAAGGTCACCGACAACGGCCAACTCATCGTCGCCGGACAGTTCGAGAACGTCGACGGCGCACCGAACACCACGGGCATCGCGATGATCGACCTAGCAACCGGCCAGCTGAACCCCAACTGGCAGGTCGACCTCGAGCTCACCGGATCGTCGAACTGGGCACTGGCCCGCGCGCTCGACATCGAAGGCGACCACCTCTACATCGCGGGCAACTTCACTCGCATCACGGGCACCGACGGGGTCCTCGCCAACGCGGGGCAGATGGCTCGCGTCAACCTCGCCACGGGCAACGTCGACGGCACGTTCCTCCCGAACTTCGACGGCATCGTCTTCGACGTCGACGCCATCGACGACAAGGTCTATGCGGTCGGCAACTACTTCTACACCAACGGCTCGTGGACACTCGGCCAGACCACCTTGCGCTCCGCCGACGGCCAGCTCTACCCGGGCCAGAACGCTCCGGTGCGCGTCGCGCCGAATGTCAATCGCAACTATCAGCAAGCGATCCTGTCGCTTGGCGACGAAGTCTGGATGACCGGCTCGGAGCACAACACCCACGTCTACGCCGCCTCCGACTACAGCCTGGAGCGCGGCTTCATCAGCATGCCCTACGGCGATGGCCAGGCGCTCGCCGAACTGAACGGCTTCGTCTACAAGGGCAGCCATGCAAATGCCGACACCTACGAATACGCCGACACGATCGTGTACCCCGGCATCGATGGTTGGACATCTCGCAAACCGGTGAAGTGGATCGGTGCCTGGGACGCAACGATCGGCGGCACCCACGACCACACCGACTGGTACCCGCAGATCGGTACCGACACCGGCGAAGGCGCATGGGAACTGTTTGCCGACTCCGTTGACTGCCTCTGGGCCGGCGGCGACTTCAACCGAGGCAGCTTCGACGGCGACACACCGCGGTTCGCCGAAGGCTTCGCTCGGTTCTGCACCACCGATGACGTCGCACCTGGCATCCCGACCAACGCCACGGCGACTCCCGTCAGCAACGGCGTGAACCTCGCTTGGACCGGAACCGAAGACGACCGCCTGGGCGAAGTTCGCTACGAGATTCTGAAGAACGACGCCATCTTCGCGACCTACGTCGGCACAACGACGTTCCGTGACCCCGCCGGCACCGGCGACGACCGCTACTTCGTCCGTGCGATCGATTTCACCGGCAACCGCTCCGCGACGACATCAGTGTTCAGCGCCGGGACGTTCGACTCCGACGGCGATGGGCTCGCCAACAACGTCGACCCTGACGACGACAACGACAACGTGCTCGACGGCGATGACGCCTTCCCCTTCAATCCCGCCGAGTCGGCTGACAGCGACAGCGACGGCACCGGCGACAATGCCGACGCGTTCCCAAACGACCCGAGTGAGTCCACCGACACCGACGGCGACGGCACCGGCGACAACGCCGACCTCGACGCCGACAACGACGGCATTCCCAACGCAGTCGAAGACGGTGCGGCAGGTTCGATCGACACGATCCTCGACGACTTCGAAACCAACGCCGGCTGGGTGACGAACCCCAACGGTACCGACACCGCAACAACCGGCCAGTGGGAAGTCACCAACCCGCAGTCGGTCTCGAGCGGGGACGTCGAGACGCAGCTCGGAACGACCTACAGCGGCTCACAGGCGCTGGTCACCGACGGCGCCGACAACGGCAGCGCCGGTGCGTTCGACATCGACAACGGCACCACCTCCGCCCGCTCGCCTGACCTCGCGATCCCGGCCAACGCCACCAGCTTGCGCCTGTGGTACTACTTGGGCCACGCGAACAACTCGTCAAGCGACGACTTCCTACGGATCACCCTCCACGCCGGCGCGACAAGCAACGTGCTCCTCGACGAGCGCGGCACCTCGACCGACCGGCAGGCTGTCTGGACCGAATTGACCGCCGATGTCGCTGCGTATGCCGGCCAGACCATTCACCTCCTCATCGAGGCGGCGGATGCGGGCGGCTCGACACTGATCGAGGCCGGCGTCGACCAGATCGAGGTGGCGACGCAGCCCTCCCCCGACACCGACGGTGACGGCATTGACAACGCGTTCGACCTCGACAGCGACAACGACAGCATCCGCGACGTCGTCGAGGCTGGTCTCACCGACGCCGACGACGACGGCCGGGTCGACACTCAGACGGACCAGGGCACCGTCAACAGCCCGCCCGACACCGACAGCGACGGCATCCCGAACTACCTCGACCTCGAAAGCAACAACGTCATCAACGACGCGACCGCCTTCGACATCGACACCGGCGACTTTGCCGCTGCCGACACCAACGGTGACGGCCAACTCGACGCACAGGACGTCGACGGCGGCATCGACTCGAACAACAACGGCATCGACGATCTCGCCGAGGTGTTCCCCGACGTGACTCCCCCGTCGGTACCGCAAGCTCTCGCTGGGGTGATCGAAACCAATGGTGACGTCACCCTCACCTGGTCCGCATCCACCGACGACGTGGCCGTCACCGAATACATCGTGTACCGCAACAACGTCGAGATCGACCGCGTCGTCGGCCCCACCGCCGTCATCCCGACACCTGTGCCGGGGGCGCACTGGTACCAGGTTCGCGCCATCGATGCGGCGGGTAACGAGAGCTTCAAGACGCCGTCATTGCGCATCGACATCGCCGCACCCGACACCACACGACCGTCCGTACCGCAGGATCTCACCGGCGTCATCGAAGCCAACGGCGACGTCACCCTCACCTGGACCGCATCCACCGACAACATCGCCGTCACCGAATACATCGTGCTCCGCAACGGAGTGGAGATCGACCGCGTTGTCGACCCCACCGCCGTCATCCCCACACCTGCACCCGGTTCGCACTGGTACCAAATCCAAGCGCTCGACGCCGCCG
>CALICC010000135.1 GCA_938049325.1 uncultured Ilumatobacter sp.
CTGCTTGGCAAGCGAGTCGAGGCCGTGGAAGTACATCACGACGCGCTGATTGTCGACATCGACGTGAACGTCGGGCGACGCGATGTGCGGCGTGACCGCGTCCATCAGCAGATTCTCGGCGAGATAGGTCGAGCCGAGCACCTCTTCGTACCGCTGTCGGATCACGTCGAGCTGCTCGTCGGTCGCGGACGGCGCCTCGGTGAGGAAACACGACGACGAGAGATGCAGCGTTCCGCCCTCGACCACGCTCCATGGCCCTTCCAACCGATCGGCGGTGGCGAGGCGGATGTACGAGCCCTTGTGATCGGCAAAGTAGAGGTAGTAGCGGCCGAGCGGTTCCGCAATCCACGGCGGCGCTTCAACCAACGACGGGCCTTGGATGTTGGTGCCGATGCTCGGATGCGTCGACGGTTCGATGATCGGCCCATCGACCAGTCGGGTGAGTCTGGCTGATGCTCCAGGGCCCGTGTGGTCCATCGCTGAATCCTGGCAGTCAGGTCGAATCCCAGCGGCATCGACTTCGCGCTTGACCTCAACCATACTTGAGAGCGTAAAACAGAGGACATGGATCTGAACGATGCACTCGCAGCATTCCTCGACACCGACGGCTCCTACGGAGGCGGCCTCTCCAACCATGGACCGATGGCGGCCGAAGCGCTCGACCACCTCGGCCGCAGCCAAGAGATCGGACCGTTCGTCGAGCACTACCTTGCACGACTCGACGAGCCGAGCAGCCCCACGGTTGCCGCACCAAACGAGTGGCGAGAGTGGCTTCGCCCACGACTCGACGGTCTCGTCGCCAAAGCGGAGAGCCAGGCCGGTCATGGCCTGCTGCGCGTCGCGCACGCCGTTCGCGGGCTGGAGCGAGCCGAGGCCGCCGGGCTGCCGCTCAAGAACTACTTGGGAGAATTGGGTGCAGCAGTGGCGTACTGGGACGAGGGTCGAGCGCTCTTCGACAGCCCCGGTGACCTGATCGGCCCGCGGGGTATCACCGCGTGGCTCGCCGATCTCGATCGACTCGATCCCGCCGATCGTTCCGACGGCTTGCTCACGATCACGTTGGCCGACGCATCACGACTCCCCGGATTCGGCGATCACGTCGCATCGTTGACACCGTCGTCCGACCTCACCGAGACGCTCGACGCTCTTGGTGCGGCCGCCGCAGCACGCTTTCGACGGAACGCTGGCTCGAGCGCGTTCGCGATTCTCCATGGCACAACGGTGTCGGCGATGGCAACGGTGCTCCTCGACCACCTCGATGATGCGGGCAAGCGCCGACTGGTCGGCGCGGTCGCTGGATTCGTGGCAGCTGCGATCGCCGGCTTCGACGACGCCCACGACGCCCCCGCCCTCGACGACACCCCCGAGCCGGCGAGACTTGCCGATCTCGCGGCAGCGACGAAGGAAGACCACACGATCAAGTTCACCGACGCGTGCCTCGCCATCGCGGCACGCTCGGGAGATCGATCGCCACTGATCGCTGCCTTTCAGCAGATCACGCGACCGTACGGCGCCGCGTAGGGCTGGCGCCGGGCGTGCCTCCCGCCGGCATTCACAGAGATCTCACAAACGATTCGCAGCACGTCCGCAAGGTGGGCTGTTTGTGTCGGGGGTGCCCCCAACCCGACAGGAGCAACCATGTCCCCCACCGAGTCCTCCTCCAACCTCTCTTCCATCGCAGCCCGCCAGCGCCTGTTTCGGCGTGGTCTTGCGGTGAGCACTGCTGGACTTCTGGTCTTTACCGGCTGCGCCGCGAGCTCAGAGGCGGCGATATCGACGTCAGGGTCGGCAGCATCGTCGAGCGTCGCCGACTTCGCCGACGCAGCGACGGCAACGACCTCCGGCGAGTCGGCCGACTCGACGGCACCAAGCGCATCCGTCGCGGCCGACGTCGATCTGTTCGACAGCAGCGTCATGCACACGATCAGCGTCGACTTCGACCAAACCGACTACGACGCGATGATCGCGACGTTCACCTCGACCGGCGACAAGGAGTGGATATCGGCCACCGTCACGCTCGACGGCAACACCTACGAGAACGTGGGCATGCGCCTCAAGGGCAACTCGTCGCTGTTCGATCTCACCGTGGAAACCTCCGGCAATCCCGAGGATCTTCCCTGGTTGATTCGCCTCAACAAGTTCGTCGACGGCGAAGACCACCAGGGCTACGAAGACATCGTGATCCGGTCGAACTCCACCGAAACGGCACTCAACGAGGCTGTCGCCCAGGAACTCTTGGCCCTCACGGGCCTCGCCGCCCAGAGTCCGATCGCCACGGCCTTCACCGTGAACGGCGGCGAGACCGAGCTACGCCTCGCTGTCGAGAACCCCGACGAAGAGTGGTACGAGGACAACTTCGACGACGACGACGGCTTGCTGTACAAGGCCGACAGCGAAGGCGACTACAGCTACCGCGGCGACGACCCCGACGCCTACATCGACGTGTTCGACCAAGACGTCGGCGACGACGACATGACACCGCTAATCGAGTTCCTTGCCTTCATCAACAACAGCGACGACGCCACGTTCGCCGCTGAGCTCGACGCACAGCTCGATGTCGACGCGTTTGCCACATACCTCGCCTTCCAGGACCTCATCGGCAACGCCGACGACATCAACGGACGAGGCAACAACTCCTACCTCCAGTACGACACGATCACCGACCAGTTCACCGTCGTGTCGTGGGACCTCAACTTGGCCTTCGCCACGGCCAACGTGACCGGCGGCGGAGGCGGCGCCGGAGGAGCAGGCGGTGGCCCGGGTGGCGGCCGCCCAGTTGGTGAGCGCCCCGAACCTGCAGACGACATCGTTCAGGGCGGCCCGGTCGGTGGCGGCGCTGCCGGTGGCCCGGGTGACCAACCGAACGTGCTCGTCGACCGGTTCCTCGCCGACCCCGACTTCGCTGCGCTGTACGACGCGAAGACCACCGAACTCAGCCAGCTGCTGTTCTCCAGCGGTACTGTCGACGAGGTGATCGCGAACTGGGCCGATGTGCTGATCAACGGCGCTGGCGAGCTCGTGTCCGAGGAAGTCGTGTCGGCCGACGCAGCGGCACTCATCAGCTACGTCGACGGCGTCCGATGAGCGTCCAGCCGGCAAAGGTGCTCGTCGTCGACGACGAGGAGAACATCAGATTCCTCGTTGAGTCGGCGTTGCAGCTCGCCGGCATGGAAACCGTGGGAGCCGACGAGGGTCGGGCGGCGCTCAAGCTGGCCGCGGAGTATCGCCCCGACCTCATCGTGCTCGACGTGATGATGCCCGAGCTCGACGGCTTCGAGGTGCTCCACCGACTGCGCGACAGCGGGTCGCGCACCCCGGTCATCTTCCTCACCGCACGCGACTCCACCGATGACCGGGTACGCGGTCTCACCGCAGGCGGCGACGACTACATGGTCAAGCCGTTCGCCGTCGCAGAGTTGGTGGCGCGAGTCCAGCTGCGGCTCCAGCAGGCCGGCCAGGCCACCAAGCAGACCGTGTTGCGTTGCGCCGACCTCGAACTCGACGTCGAGGCACACCGCGTCACCCGGAAGGGCGAGGTCGTCGAGCTGTCACCCACCGAATACAAGCTGCTTCACTACCTCCTCGAGAACAGTGGTCGTGTCCTGACTCGGGCACAGCTGTTGGATCAGGTCTGGGAGTACGACTTCGGCGGCGACTCGTCGGTGGTCGACACGTACGTCAGCTACCTGCGGCGCAAGCTCGACCACAGCGAACCAAAGCTGATTCACACGATTCGCGGCGTCGGCTTCTGCCTGCGAGTCGACGAGTGACCTTGCGGACCCGCCTCCTGGCGGGCTGTGCGCTGATCTTCGTCGTAGTGGTCGCCGCCGGCGTGTTCACGGTTCAGGCACAACGCAGTCAGCTCTATAACCAGGTCGACGATCGGCTGACAGCGACCCCGATTCCTCCGGAGGTTCGCGCTCCACCGACCGACCGTGCGCCCGCCCGTCCCGAGGCGCGTGAAGTCGACAGCGACAACATCTCCGAGGTCTACGTCGCGACGCTGTCCGACGATGACGGCGTTCAGGCGGTGATCAGAGGTCAGCTCCTCGAGGACGCTCCCGAGCTCGACCAACTCACCCAAGCAGCTCCGACTGAGATTACGATCTTCACCGCCGATGGTGTCGACGGCATCTCGACGTTCCGTGTGCTCTTCCTGCCGAGCAACGAGACGTCGGTCGACGTGATCGTCGCAGTTCCGATCGACGACGTCGACGATTCCATTCGCCAACTCGCGCTGACCTTCGCCGGCGCAGCGGCGTTGATCCTGCTCACACTGGTGCTCGTCGCCTCCTGGGTGAATCGCTTCGGGCTACGACCCATCAGCACGATCACCGACGTTGCCGAAGGGATCTCGTCGGGCGACCATGACCGGCGCGCTGACGTGGGTGACGACTCCACCGAGGCTGGCCGTCTCGGTCACGCGTTCAACGTGATGCTCGACGAACGCGACCGCAGCGACGCCCGGTTGCGCGAATTCGTGTCGAACGCGTCGCATGAGCTGCGCACGCCACTCACGTCGATTCGTGGATACCTCGACCTGTATGCGGCCGGAGGCTTTCGCGAGCCCGACGAACTCGACGACGCGATCAGGCGGATGCAGGCTGAGGCAGAACGGATGAACCTGCTCGTCGAGGACCTGCTCGTGTTGGCCAAGTTCGACGAGGAGCAGCCGCTCGACTTCACGCAGGTCCGCCTCGACACGCTCGCGGAGGATGTCGCCACGTTGGCGCTCGCCGCGCACCCAGAGCGCCAGATCGGTGTCGAAGCGGACACGCCGGTCGAAGCCACGGTCGACCGCCTCCGGCTCCACCAGGCACTCGCTGCGGTGGTCGACAACGCGGTCAGGCATACGCCGGCCGACGCGTCGATCCGAATCTCGGTGACCACGTCAGGTGACAACGTCGAACTCGCGGTGATCGACAACGGACCCGGCCTGACCGCCGAGGACGCAGCCACCGTCTTCGATCGATTCAGTCGCGGTGACCGGTCACGCGCTCGCCGCACGGGAGGCTCGGGCCTGGGGCTTTCGATCGCGCAGACAATCCTCAGAGCGCACGGCGGAAACATCTCGACCGCGTCAACCCCAGGCGGAGGAGCGACCTTCATATTCACGCTCCCATCGCATCGCGAGCGATCTGTCGCAGCGACCGAGGCGTCAGGTCGAACGTGACAGCTCGACTGCGGCAGCGACGACGTGCGCGCCGAAACGCTTGCCCGGCGTCTTCGACAGCCGCTCGATCGGGCCGCTGACCGACACTGCGCCGATGACGCCGCCGCTGTGATCCGCGACGGGTGCGCTGACCGAAGCCACGCCCGCCTCGCGCTCGCCAACACTCTCGAGCCAACCGCTCGACGACGCTTCGCCTGAGAGCACACGCCCTGCCGACCCGACCTCGAGCGGAAACGTCGACCCTTCGGGCACAATCCAGCGCAATCCATGCGGAGTCTCCAGCGACAGCACACAGCGGCGCTGCTGGCCGACCGGCACGAACAGCTGCACACTTTCACCGGTTTGATCCCGCAGCTCCGACAGGATCGGACGCGCCACTTCGACGAGCGAGAAACGAGACTGAGCAAGTTGGCCGAGTTGCACCAACTCATGGCCGAGCTCGAACCGTCCATCGGCGTCACGACGCAAGATGCCATGCAGTTCGAGCGCTGCAGCGAGGCGATGCGCTGTGGCCCGAGGCAACCCGGTCGTCTCCTGCAGCGCAGCGAGCCCTTGCGGTGCAGCGGCCACGGACCGCAGGACCACCATCGCCTTGTCCAGGACTCCGACGCCCGATACGCTGTCCATATTCGGGGAATCGTATCTCACATGGTGAGATCTCCGCAAGCTGTGCATCAACCTGCGTGAACATCACACGCAAGAACAGGAAACAACATGGGCAAGACACTGCCGGAGAAGGTCTGGGAACGTCACCTCGTCCAGTCGGGCGAGGGCGAACCCGACCTCATCTACATCGATCTCCACCTCGTGCACGAGGTCACCAGCCCGCAGGCCTTCGAC
>CALICC010000136.1 GCA_938049325.1 uncultured Ilumatobacter sp.
GGCCTGCCCGCCCGACACGCCCGGCTTCCACGCGATTCCCATCGGCCGCGGGAACGGCGTGAAGTGAGTGTTCAACCCGCCATCCATCTCCCGCAGCGTCACCATCTTGCCGCTCTGGTACGTCGACATCATGATGCTCAATCCCGACTTGCCGAGGAGCTCGGGAACCGACGACGTGTGGACGGAACCCATCGGATGTTGCCCGACGTCAACCGCGTCGGGCGTTGCAGGAGCCGCGGCCGTTGCCTCGGGGGCGACCTGTTGCGTGGCAGCGGCGCCCGTCACCGACCCACCCGCCACGGCGGTGGCGCGCTCAGCCGCGGCGCGAACCGAACCCAACACCTCAGCGAGCTCGGTCGCGTTGCGTTGCCACTTGTCCGGCGACGGCGGCGTCAGCGTGTGTCTCGACAACGGGAGCGGACCGTCGAGCGGATCGTCCCAATCGAGCTGCGCGAACCGGCACAACCGCTGGAGCTCGCCGTTCGGGTCACCGACCAGTCGGTGATAGTTCGCCACGGTCCAGCGCCCGGGAGCGACCCGATCGAGATCATCCAGAATCTTGTTCGTCGTGTACTCCCACTGCGCCGCGCAGATTTCCTGCGGTGACTTCCCGATGAGCTCGCGCCATCCCGGAATCAGGAGCAGCGACCACGGCAGACCCTCCCAGCCGGGAAGGTCCGGATAGGTGACGAAGCCGCCGGAGCGCCATGCGTCGATCATCGAACTGATCTCGGCACGAGGCGGCCGCGAGAGGTAGACGTATCGGGCATCGGGAAACACCTGGTCGAGGAACTCGATCCGCAGCGCGTTCTTCGGGGTCTTTTCGAGGAACCGCAGCCCGACGCCTTCCATCGGAGGCGGTTGAGCGTTGCGATCGCGAAGGTCGTCGAAGAAAGCGTCGCGCAGCGCTGCCACGACGTCGGGCGTCGCATCGGCAGCCGTCAATTCGTTCGACGCCCAATCGTGGTCGACGGGACGTAACCCGGGAATCGACTCGATCAGCATGTGGCTCTCTCGACCGATCGTGAAGAGGTTGGGCGCCTGCGCCAGCGTCTCGAACAGCAGCGTGCTCCCGGCGCGCGGTGGCGACACGATGATCACCGGGCGATCGAAGCGCGGATCGCCTGGGGTGTCGTCCGCGGCGTTCGGGACCGGCGTCTCAACCACCGACACGAGCGGCGCCGACGGGCGCGACGAACCCTTCGAACCACCAAGCGCCGAGCTCGCGAGCAACGTGATGATCGCACCGGTCAGCGACGCGCCGTTGTACTCCATCGGCGTGTCGGGAAGCTCGCGGAGTTGGTTGACGAACCGGTCGCGCTCGGCCCGGTAACCGACCGCCGTCGCCGTCGATCCGTGCAGCGCCCACAGCGTCTGCCACGTCTCGATGTACTGATCGACGGCGGCGCGAATCGCCCGCCCGGTGCCGTCGGCGGGCACATGCTCGTCGAGCCGCTGCCAGACCGACTGCAGCTGTGCCGGCGGCATGACCGGAGCGATGTTCACCTGCTCGGTGAGAATCAGTGGCGTCCGCCCATTTTCGGGTTCGATCCGCAGCTCAGGTCGCTCGTTCGGATCTGCGCGCACCATGTCCCACAACGCAGGAGTGCCGACCGTGTCGATCACGAGATGCACGCGGTGATGGTCGCTGGGGTTGAGGACGTTGTGCCGTCGGAAGGTGTCGAACAACCAACTCTCACCGGCAGCCATGTGCACGTTGGCATCCCCGCATTGGAACTCGACGTCGTCGGTCGTGATGATCGGCACGTGTATGCGGACCCGATCGAACCAGTAGAGGTGCACGTCGAAGTGCGGTGTGGCCTCCCCGCCCGGCTCGATCCGCATCAACCGCGTTCGACCGACAGGAACCCCGAACGCAGCGATCGTCTGAGCAAGGTACGAGTCGGGCTCGAGCCAGCTCGTGACGGCTTGCGGACCGCCGATCGAGTCGTTCGTGTGGTCGCCGCCTCCTGCGACGAGGCTGACCGCCGAGTTGCCGACGTGACCCGTGGGGTGGCGCCGCCATGCATCGTCGGGAAGCGCCTCGACGTCGGCGCGCAGCCGTGCAGCGTCGAACCGGAACGGCAGTTTCACGAACGGCTGACTCAGCTGCATCGACGGCGAACCTAGTTCGGCCCGTCACCGCCAGCGCTGAATGTGTGGTTCGACGTCAGACCTCGTTCGCATCGCTGTGCGCGAGGTCTACCTCATTTGCGACGTTGCGGCGGCGAGCACCTCGGCGGGTGGTCGGCCAAGTGCGGCCGCGGCAGCAGCGACATCGTCCCACTCGGCGCTGCGATTGACGACCTTGCCGCCCAGCATCGCCACCTTGACCGCGATGCGGTGGCCCTCGACCTCGACGCTCTCGAGGCGTCGTTCGAGCATGTGTCGATCGACGACGTGCTCACGGATCCCGATCGTCGACGTCTGCTCGAAGATCAGGCGACGCAAGCCGTCGACCCGATCGGGGCGACACAGCACGGACAGCGTGTGTGCGGGGCGCCCCTTCTTCATGAGGATCGGCGTCAGCCAGGCATCCAACGCTCCGGCTTCCATCGCGGCCGCGATGACACGAGGCCATAGTCTCGGATCGAGGTCATCGACGTTGGTGTCGAGCTGCACTGTGGTGTCGCGTTGCACTCCCCCCGCACGGACCCGTGCTGCTGCACCCGGTTCGCCGAGGAGCAGGCGGGTCGCATTGACCACCTGATCGGCGTCGTTCGACCCGGCACCGGCGGCTGCGGTGGTGATCTCCATCGGCGGCAGTTCGCCCCACGCGTCGACCCACTCGGCAAGGAGCGCGGCGCCGGTCGGCGTGGTCGACTCGAACGGTGCGGGCCCAGCCTGAACCGGAGCGACACCGGACAACAACGCAACAACGGCGGGCACCGGGATCGGAATCGGGCCGTGGGCTCCGCGAGTTTGTCCGCTCCCCAAGCTCAATGTCGAGGAGTGCAGCGCGTCGAGGCCCAAGGCGACGAAGCCCGTACACACACCGACGACGTCAGCAATGGAGTCGAGCGCACCGACCTCGTGGAAGTGGACGTCGTCGATCGATGTTCCGTGCACCTCGGCTTCGGCATCGGCGAGCCGTCGAAGCGTCGAGACGGCGCGCACCCGAATCGACTCTGGGAGGACCTCGAGTAGCTCGACGATGTCGGCGAGGTGCCTCAACGTCGCGGTTTCGGGCACGTCGACGTCGACCTTCGTGGCAGCCAGTCCTCCACGCTGGACCGCTTCAGTACGGAGCACGATGCCGAGTTCGAATCGATCGATCTCGCGCTGGAGCGTCTCGAGGGGCACACCCGCTCCGACGATGGCGCCGAGCAACATGTCACCGCTCGCGCCAGCTCCGCCGTCGATCCATCCGATCATCGTCAACTCGACTCCGCGCCGGTGCCGCCCAGAAGGCGAAGCATGCGGACTGCAGCACACGCGGCACCGAACCCGTTGTCGATGTTGACGACCGCAACCCCCTGGGCACAACTCGCCAACGCACTGTTCAACGCGGTGGTGCCGCCGGTGGCGACGCCGTACCCGACCGAGGTGGGCACCGCGATCATCGGAGCGGCGACCAGTCCACCGAGCACGGAGACAATGGCGGCATCCATCCCCGCAACCGCGATCACGATGTCGGCGGCACGAATCTCGTCGAGGCGAGCTTCGAGTCGCCAGAGCCCGGCGACGCCGACGTCGACGATCATCGTCGACGCAACTCCACTGAACTCGAGCGACCGAACGGCCTCGGCCGCCACCGATGCGTCCGACGTTCCCGCCGCGACGACCGCGACGTTGCCGGCCCTCGGCGTCAACGTGCCGTGAAGAAACGCCGTGCGCGACAGGCGGTCGTCGTCGAGCGCCGCGAGCACCGGGTCCGACAACGCCGCCAACTGGCCATCCGACAGTCGCGTGAGCAGCCGAGGCTCACCATCAGCGAGCAACTCGTCGGCAATCGACGCGACCTGCGCCTCCGACTTCGTTCCACACAGCACCGCCTCGGGCATCCCGATCCGGGCCAGTCGATCGTGGTCGTGTTGATGCATCAGGCCACCGGGTGGACGAACGCTCGCCCTGACTCGTACGGCCGGTCGTCGAGCTTGACGTCGACGATCGTCGGCTCCAGATTGCGCATGACCGCAGCAACCTCGTCGACCACGGCCGCATCGACGAGCGCTCGTTCTGTGTCGATGACTTCGATCATGACATGCAGCGCATCGCCCGGTTGCTCCGATGCGTCGACTCGGCAGCGCACCACGTCGATACCGACGAGGCGGCGAACGAGCGCCTCGCCCGCCTCGACGGCAGCAAGCCGAGATGGCGTGACACGGGTCCCGGTGTAGAGGCGACTCGCAAGGCAGGGCGAGGCGGGCAGATCGGCTTCGGTCATGTCGAGCAAGCGCGCAATCGCCCGAATGTCGAGCTTGCCGATGTTCGCCTCGACAAAGGGGTGGCGTACCCCGTGCTCGGAAGCCGCCGTGAGACCCGG
>CALICC010000137.1 GCA_938049325.1 uncultured Ilumatobacter sp.
TGTCGTCTCGCTCTGTGAGGTCAAGGAGTTGGTCATGGTCTCATCGTGCGGCTCGAAGCGGCATGAAGTCGATGACCTGTGAGGTCATCGAAGCTGAACGGCGGCGTCGGTACCTTGACGTCATGACGAATCCGTCGGCCGTGACGCCAATCGACTCCGGACAGCGCAATCCGTCCGGCGAGGGTCACGGCGTCGGCGCGCTGTTGCGCACGTGGCGCGCCCGACGCCGGATGAGCCAGCTCGATCTGGCGTCGGCGGCTGAAGTGTCGACGCGGCACCTCTCGTACGTCGAGACCGGACGCTCTCGCCCGAGCCGCGAGCTCCTGCTCCATCTTGCGTTGCACCTCGACGTGCCGCTGCGTGAACAGAACGACCTGCTCCTCGCTGCCGGGTACGCGCCGGGGTTCAGAGAGTTCGACCTCGCCGATCCGGAAATGCAGCCGGTCGTGACCGCGTTGACGACCATTCTCGAAGCGAACGAGCCACACCCGACGCTGGTGATGGATCGCTACTGGAATCTCGTTCTCGCGAACGCTTCGGCGCTGGCGTTCACCGCCGGTGTTGCCGAGCACCTCCTCGGTCCGCCGCTCAACGTGCTGCGACTCTCACTGCACCCCGACGGTCTCGCGCCGTACGTCGCCGACTTCGATGCGATGGCCAGCCACCTCATCCACCGGGTGCAACGCCAAGCTTCCGTCAGCGGTGACCCTGCGCTGCTCGACCTGCTCGCCGAAGCTCAGTCGCTGGCCCCGACGGCAGCGTCCGTTGTCTCGCGATCGAGCGCTTCCTCCGATTCCGGCAGCGCGGGCACGGCCGCTCTCCCCGTGACGATTCACCGCGACGGCCGCTCCACCAGCTATCTCTCCGTGGTCTCGACCTTCGGAACCGCGCTCGACGTGACCACGTCGGAACTGATCATCGAGACGTTCTACGACGTCACCGCGGCGACGTCACACGACCGCTGATCCGGTCGCATCGATCGAAGCTCCCAACGGGCATGAACGCCCGCCGACGAAGGTCGTCGCGAATTCGCGTCATCTGCATGAGTGCGCTGCACCGAAGAGTCAATCGAGAGCGCGATGCGCCCTCGACCGCCCACCTCTGACCCCACCTCTGACAAGGAGCCGCACCATGCCCGCCACCCCGTTCACCCCAGCTCGTCTCGCCGGCGCAGTCTGCACCGCCACGCTGCTCGCCGGTGTCGGCGTCTCATCGAGCGCCGCCGCCCAAGACCCAGCAAACGGCAATGTCGTCGAAGTCGTCTTGTACGTGTCAGGCGCCGAAGGCACCGATACCAACGGCCACGACTACGACCTGTTGCGCGACGCCCTCGTTGCGACCGGCCTCGCCGATGCTGTCGCGACCACCGATGGGATCACCGTCTTCGCCCCCAACGATCACGCGTTCGTCACGCTCGCTCGCGACCTCGGCTACGACGGCTACGACGAGGCAGGAGCGTTCGGCTTCCTCGCCGAAGTCACCGGCTTCCAGTCGGCTGACGAGCCTGGCCTCCTCGACGACGTCCTGCTCTACCACGTGCTCCCCGGCGCTCAGACCAAGGCTGAACTCAACGCTGCCGGCCCGCTCGACACGCTGCTCGGCGCTCCGATCGAAGTCGACCGAGGCAAGGTCATCGACGGCGACACCAACGACCGCGATGCAAGGATCATCTTCCCGTTCAACGGCGGCGCATCCAACGGCACCATCCACACCGTGGACCGGGTGCTGCGCCCGATCGACCTCGAGCCTGCGCCGCCGACCGAGACCATCGTCGACATCGTCCTCGCCGCGTCGGGTACGGAAGGTACGGACCGCAACGGTCGGGACTACGACCTCCTGCGCGACGCACTCATCGCGACCGGCCTCGCCGAGGCGGTAGCAACCACCGACGACATCACCGTGTTCGCACCCAACGATCGGGCGTTCATCCGTCTCGCCCGCGACCTCGGTTACGAGGGGCGCGACGAGGCGGGCGCATTCGGGTTCCTCGCGGAGGCCACCGGATTCGTGTCGGCCGATGATCCGGGACTGCTCGACGACGTGTTGCTGTATCACGTCGCTCCGGGCGCCCTCAGCGTGAAAGAGCTCAACAACGCCGGACCCATCGCCACACTGCAAGGTGGCACGGTCGAAGTCGAGCACAGGCGAGTCGTCGACGCTGACCCCGATGACCGTGATGCCCGCATCACTCGGCCACGCGACCTGGAGGCGGCCAACGGCACCATCCAGACTGTGAACCGGGTGCTGCGTCCGATCGATCTCTGATCGTTCGCAACTCGATCAACGGCGTTTCGTTCCTCGACCTCTCGAGGGTGACACCCGGCGGGAACCGGCCGGGCGCTCTGGGTTCGTTCTCCTGTCCCCGGGGCGTCCTGCCGAGCGGGCTCTTCCATGCGCGCATGGGGAGCCCGCTCGGTTGTTCGCTCGTCTATGTCGCTCGTCTGGGTCGCTCGTCTGGGTCGTCAGATGACGACGTCGTCGGCTTCGTCGCCGAGATCGCCCGTCTGTGCCGCGTCGGCTCGCAGCTCGGCGAAGATCGGCGGCGGGTCGCTCCACGGATCGCGCAGCGTGCCCGCCTCGGCGTCACAGATGGTTTGCCACACGCGTTGGCTCGTGCACGGCAGGTCGACGTGACGCACACCGAGGTGAGCGAGCGCGTCGACCACAGCGTTCTGAACAGCTGGCGTTGCTCCG
>CALICC010000138.1 GCA_938049325.1 uncultured Ilumatobacter sp.
CGTTCGCGTGCAAGGACAAACCATCGTCGTCGACCTGCCAGGCGTGAAAGACACGCAGGAAGCGCTCGATCGTGTCGACGTGTCGGGCATCGTCGAGCTACGACCCGTCATCAACTCCTTCGAGTGCAACGCTGCTGGCCAGCCCGGTCTGCCGACGGATGGTGTGTCGGTCGATCCGACGGCTCCGCCGGTCACGCTGGGTGTGTTCGCGCCCGAAGAACCCGTCGAACTTCCCGAGGAGCTGGACGACGTCGATCCGCTGGAACCGCCGGCCGAGGGCATCGTCCGGAACCGTCGGGCGCCCGTCGATACGGCTCCTGCTGACACCACGCCCGGTGACACTGCTCCAGCTGACACCACGCCTGGTGACACTGCTCCGGTGGAGACCGCTCCTGTCGATACCGAGCCGGTTGACAGCGTGCCGGTTGACAGCGTGCCGGTCGAGACAGCGCCGGTCGGTACAGAGCCCGTCGACATTCCGGTCGACGACCTTCCGGTGATTCCGGACGTGCCGACCACGCCGGGCAACGAGATCCTGCCGACCCGTGACGGACGGGCGCTGTGTGTCGGGCCGCCGCAGGGAACCGGCGAGGTCTTCGAGCGCCAGAGCGCAACCGTCACGGCCGACCTCGGCTTCGGCGTGGCCGTCGGTCTTCGCGGCGGGGAGGGTGAAGCAACGTGGAATGCGCTCGCCAACCAGTGTTTCAACGGCACGCCGACCTGCCCGCGGATCAACCAAGGGTCGAACGGTCAGATCGCGATCGTGCTCGACAGCGTCATTCAGTCAGCGCCGTCGGTCAACCAGACCAACTTCTCGGGCAGTGTGGCCATCACGGGGCAGTTCTCCCAGGGCGAAGCCGAAGACCTTGCGAACATCCTCAACCGTGGTGCATTCCCGGTCGAGATGGAAGCTCAGGAGGCACGCACCGTTTCGGCGTCTGCCGGTGGTGATTCGCTGCGCGCCGCGATCATTGCGGGCCTGATCGGTGTGGCGCTCGTGCTGACGTTCTTGCTTGCGTACTACCGCTGGCTCGCACTGGTGATCCTCACGGGTCTCACGATCTGGGGGCTCACGGTCTTCAGTGCCGCGTCGTTCGTCTCAGGGGCGACCAACTACTCGCTGAGTTTGGCGGGTGTCACCGGCATCATCGTCGCCGTGGGTGTCACCGTCGACAGTTACGTGGTGTTCTTCGAGCGCATGAAGGACGAGATCCGCAACGGACGAACCCTCAAGAACGCCGCGCCGCGCAGCTTCAAGATGACGTGGCGCACGATTTGGTCTGCTGACCTCGTTTCGGTGATCGGAGCAGCAATCTTGTTCTGGTTGAGCGTCGGGTCGGTGCGTGGTTTCGCGTTGTTCCTCGGCATCACGACACTGTGCGACTTGTTCGTGTGCTTCTTCTTCACGCGCCCCGCCGTGCTCCTGCTGGCTCGCAGCAAGTTCATGGCAGGCAGACGAGCTTTCGGCCTGGAGGTCGCGTCATGATTCAGTACCGGCGTGCCACGACGATGGCCCATGATTGGACGGTCGCGTCATGAGTCGGCCTGATCACATCGCACCCACCGGTCCCGGCCGTTTGTACCGCGGTCAGACCGCCGTCGACTTCTACGGGCGACGCAAGATCGGCCTCGCCATTGCCGTCCTGATCGTCGTGGTGACATTCGGGTCGCTTTTCACTCAGGGGCTCAACCTCGGGCTCGACTTCGAGGGTGGTCAAGCTTGGGACGTGCCGGCGTCGGAGACGTTTGGCGTGGATGAGGCCGAACAGGTCTTGGTCGACAACGGCGTGTCGGTCACCGGTTCGAAGGTTCAGGAACGGTCGTCGGACTCGAACTCGCTCGTCACGGTGCAGATCGAAGAGGTGCCCGAGGCCACGGCCGACCAGCTAACCCAGGCATTCGCCACCGCGTCGGGCAGTTCTGTCGACGACGTCAGCTTCTCGTTCACCAGTTCGTCGTGGGGCAGCGACATCACCGAGAAGGCGGTGCGCGCACTCATCATCTTCTTGCTCATCGTCGCGGTGTTCATCTCGATCCGCTTCGAGTGGCGCATGGCCGTAGCAGCGCTCGCTGCGATGGCGCACGATGTGTTGTTCGCGGTGGGTATCTACACCGTGTTCCAGTTCGAGGTCACCCCGGCGACGGTCATCGCATTCCTGACGATTCTCGGTTACTCGCTGTACGACACGATCGTGGTGTTCGACCGGGTGCAGGAGAACGAGGGCAAGTACGCCAGCGTTCGGATGCCGTACGCCGACGTCGTGAACATTTCGATGAACCAGGTGCTGATGCGGTCGATCAATACGAGCATCTCGTCGATTCTCCCGGTCACATCGCTACTGCTGATCGGTTCGGGATTGCTCGGCGCTACCACATTGCGCGAGTTCGCGCTGGCCTTGCTCGTCGGCATGATCGCGGGCGTCTACTCGTCGATCTTCGTCGCCTCGCCGTTGCTCGCGACGCTGCGGGCCAACGTCGGTCGGTCGTCGCGACGCGAGCGCCTGCTCGGCGAAGAGCTTCGAGCGGCTGTTGTCGGTGCCGGTGTGAGTGGTCGAGTCATCGACAGCGCGGTCACTGACGAGGGCGCCGACGCCGACGAAGCCGATCTGGTGAAGACGGCGGCGGTGCATCAGCCTGCGGAGCGCATCCTGAGCCATCCTCCTCGTCCGCGCAAGAAGAAGCGTCGCTGACACCGACGGCTGTATCCTCCGAGGATGGAAGCCGACTACGAGCCGCTTCGGTCGCTCATCAGAGACATCGCTGACTACCCGACACCCGGTGTCACATTTCGCGACATCACGCCGCTCCTCGGCGACGCGACGGCGTTCGCTGCATCGGTCCACGGTTTGGTCGGGGAGTTCTCCGGCATCGAGGTCGATCGTGTCGTCGGAGTGGAGTCGAGAGGATTCATCTTCGGCGCTGCCGTTGCCGTGGCGATGAATGCCAGCTTCGTCCCGGTCCGCAAGGCGGGCAAGCTGCCGTGGGCAGTCGTACGAGAGGAATACGAGCTCGAGTACGGCACCGACAAGCTCGAGATCCATCGCGACGCGATCCATCCGGGCGAACGCATTCTGGTGATCGACGACGTGCTGGCCACCGGTGGCACCGCTGCAGCGACTGCGGTCCTGGTGGAAACACTCGGCGGAGAGATCGCCGGTCTCGGATTCCTGCTCGAACTCGACGACTTGGGTGGGCGCGCCAAGTTGGGCGACAGAACGGTCCGCTCGCTGCTCCACTACGGCTGACCCGACATGGCGACTGTCGATCGAGTCCTCCCGTGGCGACGACATCAGTCGTCGCACGCTGCGTCGACCGCGACGGGTGAGATCGCGCCGCTGTTGACGACGTACCGACGTCGTCACCCCAAGGCTTCGATCAGCGACATCAACAGGGCCTACCGCGTGGCTTCCGATGCCCACCGTTCGCAGATGCGTCGGAGCGGTGAGAGTTACATCAATCATCCGCTGGCCGTGGCCCAGATCGTGGCCGACATCGGCTTGGATGAGATCTCGGTTGCCGCAGCCCTGCTCCACGATGCGGTCGAAGACACCGAGATCACCCTCATCGACGTCGAGCGCGACTTCGGGCCGGAGGTTGCGGCGATCGTCGACGGTGTCACCAAACTCGAACGCGTCAGGTTCGACAGCCGCGAGGAGCAGCAGGCCGCGACGATGCGCAAGATGCTCGTTGCGATGGCGAAGGACCTCCGAGTTCTGGTCATCAAGCTGGCCGACCGACTGCACAACATGCGCACGATCGCAGCGATGCCGATCGAGAAACAGCAGCGCATCGCACAAGAGACGCTCGACATCTACGCGCCTCTCGCGCACCGCCTCGGGATGCAGGAGATTCGCCAGCAGCTCGAAGACCTGTCGTTTGCCTCGCTGCACCCCAAGCGCTTTGCCGAGCTCGATCATCTCGTGCGCGTCCGTACCCCAGAACGCGATGTGTACTTGGCCAAGACGGTTGCCGAAATTCGGACGCGGCTCAGTGAGCTGAATATCGACGCCGATGTCACCGGCCGAGGCAAGCACCTCTGGAGCATCTACGAGAAGATGGTCGTCAAAGGGCTGGAGTTCGACGACATTTTCGACCTGGTCGCGGTGCGTGTCGTCGTTCCGTCGATGAAGGACTGCTACGCGGCGCTCGGCTGCATCCATGGTCGCTGGCGGCCCGTGGTCGGTCGGTTCAAGGACTACATCGCGATGCCGAAGTTCAATCTCTATCAGAGCTTGCACACGACGGTCGTCGGGCCGTCGGGCAAGCCGATCGAGGTCCAGATTCGCACCACCGAGATGCATCAACGCGCGGAGTGGGGTGTTGCTGCGCACTGGGCATACAAAGACCGATCGGGTGACCGCGCCAGTGAGGCCGACTGGTTGAACCGGATCATCGACTGGCAAGAAGACGTGTCGGATCCGGCTCAGTTCATGCAGAGCCTGAAGACAGACCTCGAACAAGACGAGGTCTACGTGTTCACCCCGAAGGGGCGAGTGGTCAACTTGCCGGTCGGTGCCACCTGCGTCGACTTTGCCTATGCGGTGCACACCGAGGTCGGTCACGCAACGATCGGCGCCAAGGTCAACGGCCGGCTCGTCGGGCTCGATCACGTTGTGCAGAGCGGCGATTCGTGCGAGATCTTCACGTCGAAGGTCGAGTCGGCCGGCCCGAGTCAGGACTGGCTCGGCTTCGTCGCCTCGCCTCGGGCGCGCAACAAGATCAAGCAGTGGTTCAGTCGCGAGCGTCGCCTCGACATGGTCGAAGCAGGACGTGACGAACTCACCGACGAGTTCCGCCGTGAAGGGCTGGCGGTCCAGCAGGTGTGGAAGTCGAGCCAGCTCGAGCACGTGATTGCCGAGATGAGTTACATCGAGCTCGACGCGCTACTGGCGGCGATCGGCGAACATCGAGTCTCGGGCCGCAGCGTCGCACAGCGTGTTGCGCGTGGCTACCGCTCGGGCGAGGAAGAAGTACAACTTCCCGCAACGGTCGACATGCCGCGTCGCGAACGGCGCCCTGGCCACCGCCAGGAAGTCGGCATTCACGTCGAAGGTCTCGACGACATGTTGGTGCGCGTCGCGATGTGCTGCACGCCGCTGCCCGGTGACGACATCATCGGATTCGTCACCCGCGGACGAGGGGTGAGTGTGCACCGGGCTGACTGCGCCAACGCCGTCTCGTTGAACGAGCAGCAAGCCACTCGGATGATCGAGGTCGAGTGGGATGGCGAGAACCAGTTCAACAACACGTTCACTGCCGGCATCGAAGTCGTGGCACTCGACCGATCGAAGCTGCTGGCAGACGTCGCCACGGCGCTCGTTGACCAAGGTGTGAACATCGTGTCGTGTGAAACCGTCACCGGCGCCGATCGCGAGGCCAAGATGTGGTTCGAGTTCGAGCTGGCCAACGGTGCTCACCTCGACTCGGTCATCGGCATGATCAAGCGCATCGAAGGTGTGTACGACGCCTATCGCACAATCCCCGGCGCGCCAGCCTCGGCGAGCTGACCAGCCGAAACCGTCGCCGACATGCGGCCGCGGCGTCGATAGCCTTGCGAGCCGTGCCAGCGTTCCAGACCAGTCCCGGTATGCGGGACATCCTTCCGCCCGAGACTGCTCGCTGGCGCCGGCTCAATGCGGTATTCGCCGACGTCGTTTCGGCAGCGGGCTACGGCCAGGTGATCACTCCGTTGATCGAAGACGTCGGCGTGTTCACTCGCATCGGCGAGGCGACCGACGTGGTCACCAAGGAGCTCTATGCGTTCGAGGATCGCGGTGGACGCCACGTGTCGCTGCGCCCCGAATTGACCGCCAGCGTCTGTCG
Organism: uncultured Ilumatobacter sp.; assembly: GCA_938049325.1. Lineage (GTDB taxonomy): Bacteria > Actinomycetota > Acidimicrobiia > Acidimicrobiales > Ilumatobacteraceae > Ilumatobacter_A. Next base: position 5,824 of record CALICC010000138.1, read on the forward strand.
AGCGTTCGCTCAGCACCGGCCGGCTGCGCTGCCGTGGAAGGTTTGGTACACCGGCCCGAACTTCCGTCAGGAGAAGGCGCAGCGCGGGCGCTACCGCCAATTCGACCAGGTCGGTGTCGAAGTGCTCGGAGTCGACGATGCACATCTCGACGTCGAAATCATCGCGTTGGCGGCTGAGTTCTACCAGCGGCTGGGTTTGACTCAGGTCACGCTCGTGCTCAACAGCCTCGGTGAGCCCGAGGATCGCGCGGCGTACGTCGCTGCGTTGGAGACCTACTTCGCCGATGCTGATCTCAGCGAACAGAGCCAGACGACGCTTGCCAAGAACCCGTTGCGGGTGCTCGACTCGAAGCGGGAGCACGACGCCGTCGCGATCGAGGGAGCACCTCAGATCAGCGAGTTCTACTCCGATGACGCAGCGGCCCACTTCGCTGCGGTGCAGGCAGGGCTGAAGCGCCTCGGTATCGACTTCGTCGTGGAGCCCAAGCTCGTTCGCGGGCTCGACTACTACCGCCGGACGATCTTCGAGTTCCAGGGCGGCACACTCGATTCCGCCCAGAACGCGCTCGGCGGAGGCGGCCGCTACGACGGCCTCGTCGAAGCATTGGGTGGACCGGCAACTCCGGGCATCGGCTTCGCGCTCGGGGTCGATCGAACACTCTTGGCATGCGACGACGAAGGCGTGTTCGGTGACGTGACGCGCCCGCTCGACGTGTTCGTCGTTGACGTGGTCGGCGGTCAGGAAGCTGCGGTGCTCACTGCCGAGCTCCGCGCTGCCGGACTCTCTGCCGATCGGGGCTACGACAATCGCAGCATGAAGGCGCAGATGAAGCTCGCGAACCGTTCCGAAGCTCGATTCGCCGTCATCGTCGGCGCCGACGAACTCGCTGACGGCACCGTCGTCGTGCGCCCCATGGCGCGTGACGCCGGCGACCAGCAAACCATCCCCCGCACCGACCTGATTTCCCACCTGAAGGACCGTTCATGAGCTCCACATCCATGCGAACCCACCTGTGCGGCGACTTGCGCCCCGAGCACATCGGCCAGACCGTCAGCGTGTGCGGCTGGGTCGGTCGCCGCCGCGAACACGGCGAGCATCTGGCATTCGTCGACCTGCGTGACCACTCGGGCATCGTCCAGTGCGTCATCAACGACGATGTCGATGTGCGCAGCGAATACGTGCTGCGGATCACCGGCGTCGTGCGGGTGCGTCCGGAGGGAACCATCAACGACGGCTTGCCGACCGGTGGTGTCGAGATCGGCGACTGCGAGGTCGAGATCCTGCGCGTGGCCACGCCGCCGCCATTCCCGATCGACGCTCGCGCCGACGACGTCGACGAGAACATTCGCCTGCAGTACCGCTACCTCGACCTGCGCCGTGAGCGGATGCAGAAGAACATGCGTGTTCGTTCGGCCGTGAACGCTGCGGTGCGCAACTCGATGGACGCGCAGGGGTTCGTTGAGGTCGAGACGCCGATGCTCGTGCCGTCGACCCCCGAAGGTGCTCGTGAGTTTCTGGTGCCGTCGCGCAAGGAGCCGGGGTCGTTCTACGCACTGCCGCAGTCACCGCAGCTGTTCAAGCAGTTGCTGATGGTCGGTGGCGTCGACCGCTACTACCAGATCGCGCGTTGCCTGCGCGACGAGGACCTGCGTGCCGATCGCCAGTACGAGTTCATGCAGCTCGACATGGAGATGAGCTTCGTTACTCAAGACGACGTGCTCGATGCTGTGTCGGAGTCGGTGCTGGCAGCGGCCGAAGCGGTGACGGGGGAGCGCCCGGCACCGATC
>CALICC010000139.1 GCA_938049325.1 uncultured Ilumatobacter sp.
CGATGACGACATCGTGGTCATCGACGCACAAGGACCCGGCGGCTACGAGCGCGAGCACATCGACGGTGCGGTCAACTTCGAGCTCGACACCGTCGCGGAACAAGCCGCCGCCTCGATTGGCGAGGTCAACCGACGCGTCATCGTCTACTGCACTGACAGCGATTGCGTCGGTGCGGAGTTCATCGGGACGACGCTCGTCGAGAGCGGGTACACGAATATCGGCCGCTTCCCGGCTGGTGTTGCGGGTTGGCGCGACGCGGGGCTCCCGGTTGCGGTTGGCGAGTGACGGGTTCGACGCCGCGACTCGCCACCAGCGACCGCCTCCAACCGGTGCTGCTACTGGCATCGATCGCCGCGGGTCTCGCCATCGGTTGGCTCGCGCCGCGAGTTGCTTCGCTGCTGACCTACGGCGTGTCGATCGGCGTCTTCGCGCTGATCACGCTGGTGATGCTCAACGTGAGTCCGCGCGGTGTCGCCGGTGCATTCAGGCAGCGGCGGTTTCTTGGCGCCGCAGTGTTCTTGAACTTCGTCGTCAACCCCGCGATCGCGTGGGGGCTCGGCTCGGTGTTTCTCCGCTCCGAACCCGACTTGCGCATCGGACTGATCTTGTTCCTGGTGACGCCATGCATCGGCTGGTATCTCGTGTTCACCGAGCTCGCAGGCGGTGACACCGAGCTCGGTGTGGGCTTGCTCGCTGTCAACGTCGTCCTCCAGGTACTCCTGTTGCCGTTGTACGTCGCGCTGCTCATCGGCGATTCGGCGTCGATCGGGCTGGCGGTGGTGATCCGCAGCGTGGTGCTCTACCTCGCGGTGCCGGCAGTTGTGGCCGGTCTGATTCACCGATGGTGGGCGGTGAGGCAACTCATCCCGATGGTCGAGCACGAGCGGCTTCGACTCTCCATGCTCAAGACGATCGCGCTCGTCGTCGTCATCGTGTCGATGTTCGCCTCGCAAGCCGACGCGATCTTCGACGACATCGGCGCCGTCGGGCGCCTCATCGTGCCCATGGTCGCGTTCTTTGCAGTGGCGTTCTTCCTCGCGTTGATGACCGCTCGAAGCCTGCAGCTGCCGGACGGGCAGCGGGTGCTCTTGGCATTCACGACCACCTCGCGCAACAGCGAGGCGTCGCTCGCCATTGCCGCAACTGCCTTTGCGAGTCCGTTGGTCGGCCTCACGGTTGCACTGGGTCCCGCAATCGAACTCCCGCTTCTGGTGTTGATGGTGCGCGTGCTTCGGCGTCGTGAGGGATCACTCGTGGTGAACGAGCCAGAACCTTCGCCGACGCGAACGTTCGGCTGATCCGCAACGTACCGAGAGCATCATCCAGGTCGCCATCGAGGTCATCAACGTCCGGCCCACGACGACACCGTGAGGCACGTGGCCGATCTGGGAGAATGTGTGGATGACGTCGCCGCCGCCACTGCTGGGCGCCTATGCCGCAAAGCAGTGTCCGTACCGGCTGTTTCGCGAGTACGACCCGACCGAGCCGGCCGTGCCGTCGGCACCAGACGACGCTCTCCAGTTGTTGTTCGACGACGGCATCGCGTTCGAGGCGCAGATCGTCGAGCAGATCGTCGAGTTGTACGCCGAACGCGCCGTTGCGATTCCTGGGCGAACCGAGTCCGACGCTGACACGCGACGCGGACTCACCGACGATGCGCTCGCCGCCGGCACGCCGATCATCCTCGGCGCGCTCATGCAGCACGACCTCGCCGGGCGACGACTCGGCGAAGTCGACATCCTGGTCGCTACGGGCGCCACGACATCGGCGGGCAAACCGGGGTACCGCGCGATCGATGTCAAGTCGCATCGCTGTACCAAGAACCTCGCCGACGGTGACTCGTACGCCGAACCTGCGGGAGCGGTCCACGATCTCCAACTGCTCGACCCGGTGGCCGTGGCCGGGCTCGAGCCGAAGTACCGCGAAGACGACTCCTTGCAGCTCGCGCACTATCACCGGCTTCTCCAGGCGCACGGGCACGCCGAGGCCGATGGTGAAGGCGCCGCGTGGGGCGGCATCTTGGGGATGGAGGGAGTCGTTGCGTGGTTCGATCTCGAACGGCCCGCATTCAGCACGCTGACACCTCAGGAACAGGGCGATGCGATCACGTTCCATCGGCGCAGCCACTCGACCAAGCGCACGGCGCTCGACCGATACGACTTCGAGTTCGACTTTCGTCTGCGTGTGGTCGACACAGCGGTGCAGCGCACCTCGCGTGCCGAGGCGCCGATGGTGCATCCGATCTCGGTCAAGGAGTGCAACCGGTGTCCGTGGTACGAACCCTGCCACGTCGATCTCGCCGCGGTCGACGACGTCAGCCTCGTCAAAGCTGTCGGCTACCCAGACTGGCGAGTGCATCGGTTCATGGGCGTCGAGACCGTGGCGCAACTCGCCGCGCTCGATCTGGACGAGGCGGTCGACCGATACGCCGACACGCCGCTGGGCACGAAGAAGTTGGTGGAACAGATCGAGGGCGCTCGCGCAGCGGCCGCAGGTGAGGCCATCGTGCGAGATGGGTGGGACCCGGCCGCCGTGCCACGCGGCGACGTCGAGATCGACCTCGACCTGGAGAACGAAACGTTCGTCTACCTGTGGGGTGCTCGGCTTACCGCAGTCCCGTCGCACTGGCCAGAGGCTCCGGGCACCTACGTGCCGTTCGTGTCGTTCGACCCGCTCGACGAGGAGGGCGAAGCCGACTTGGTCAGCGAGTTGTGGGCCTGGTTGAGCGATCTACGCGAGCGAGCAGAAGCGGAGGGTCTCACCGTGCGGATCTACGCCTACGCGGCGGCCAGCGTCGAAGGGTCGCACCTCCGCCGCATCGGCGCTTCGTTGCCGATCGCCGCCGACGTCGATGCGCTGCTGGCATCGGACGAGTGGGTCGATCTGTTCCCGTACATGAAACGGAAGTACATGAGTAACGAAGGCCACGGCCTGAAGGCCATGGCAACCGCAGCGGGGTTTGCATGGCGTGACGACGACCCTGGCGGGTTCGCCAGCATGCAGTGGTACCGCGACGCGATGGCCGGAATCGATCGTGAGCCGAATATCGCTCGCATCCTCGCCTACAACGAAGACGATTGTGCCGCGACTGCGGCCCTGCGCTGACGCACCCGTTGTGCGGTCGCCCGGATGAGACTTCGAACCGCCGAAACGAACCGTTGTTCGCCACCCGTTGAGCGGCTCGGGCAGCGAGGCGCGATCGGTCGACGACCTGCTTCAGCGCACGGTCACGTCGAGGCGGTCGAGACCTCGCAGGTTGATCCGCCCGTTCCACTCCGGCTCGCCAGAGATCGCCGCATTCGGGAACCGCCGCAAGAAGCGGCCGACGGCGACCTGACCTTCGAGTCGAGCGAGCGACGCGCCCAGGCAGTAGTGCGAACCCCCGCCGAACGACATGTGCTGCCCGGTGCCCTCGCGCCGAACGTCGAGTTGCTCAGCATCGTCGCCCCACTTCGCGGCGTCGCGGTTGGCTGATGCGAGCACGGGAAACACGCCGGTGCCCTTCGCGATGTGGTGGCCGTCGATCTCGATGTCTTTGAGAGTCACCCGTCGCGAGATCTGGACGGGGGAGACATAGCGCAGCAACTCGTCGACCGCGCTGACGTCGAGCGACGGGTCATCGCGCAGCAACTGGGCCTGTTCGGGGTTGCGCAGAAGTTCGTAGATGCCGGTGCCGATCAAGTTGACCGTGGTCTCGTGGCCGGCGACGAAGAGCAGGTTGATCTGGTCGCGGAGTTCGCGGCTGGTGAGTCGATCGCCGTCCTCTTCGGCTTGGATGAGTGCCGTCAGAAGGTCGTCTGCCGGATTGGCCCGCTTCCATTCGATGACCTCGTCGAGCAGCGCATTCATGTTGGTGTCGGCCTCGGCGGCCTCGCGGACCTCCTCATCGGTGATGATCGGGTCGAGCGTCTTGACGAGCGCGGCAGACCATTTTGCGATCTGGTCCTTGTCGGCCTCGGGCATGCCGAGCATCACCGAGATCACGTCGAACGGCAGCGGAAAGGCCAGCTCCCCCACCACCTCCGCGGTACCGCGTTCGTCCATTGCGTCGAGCGCGGTGTCGACGAGATCTTCGATGACCGGACGGAGCGCGGCGATCGATGACGGTGTGAACGCCTTGCTGACGAGACGGCGCAACCGCGTGTGGTCCGGAGCGTCGACGCCGAGCATCGAGGTGCTGCGCTCGGCATCGGGGCCGAACGCCGACTCGAAGGCGGCGAGCCGTTCCTCGTTGTGGACGAGGAGGTTTGCGTCGTCGACGCTCAGCGACGGATCACGCAGCAGCGCCATGACGTCGTCGTAGCGGAACAAGAACCACTGCTCGAGCGGCGAATGGTGGACCGGATCGCCGGCGCGCATCTCGCCGAAGTGGGACCACGGGTCTTCGGTGTACCCGTCTTGCAGCGGGTTGTAGAAAAGCGGTTCCGACGTGATGGCTTCCGACATGTCCCAACCATAAACGCGCGGCGTCGCGATTGGAACAGTGTTCTGACGTGACGTCAACCGCTGACGCCGGCGGACCTACTTTCGTTCGGGAAGGGGCGCGCTGTAGTCGGAGCCCGAGTCGAGCCCGAACGCAGTGTGGAGCGACCGGGCAGCCAGCTCCATCTGACCTGCCGGAATGATCACCGAGACACGAATCGTCGACGTCGAGATCATCTCGATGTTGACGTCGTTGTCGGCGAGCACGCGGAACATGCGCGCCGCGATGCCGGGTGACGACTTCATGCCGGCGCCCACCAGCGAAACCTTCGCGATGTCGTCGTTGTGAGTGACCGACGTTGCACCGATCGACTCGGCGACGCGCTGCACGATCGACTCCGACTCCGCCATGTCGGCCATCGGCATCGTGAAACTGATGTCGGTCGTGCCGTCGGTCGACGTGTTCTGAACAATCATGTCGACGTTGACGTTTGCGTCGGCGAGTGGCTCGAACAACGCCGCCGACACGCCGGGGGTGTCGGGCACACCGAGCACGGTGACCTTGGCTTCGGTCATGTCGGTCACGACACCGGAGATGATCGGATCTTCCATGGATGGCTCCTCGTTGCTGACCCACGTTCCCTGCTCCCACGTGAACGCGGAACGGACGTGGAGGGGGACGTCGTGGTTGCGGGCGAACTCGACTGACCGCATGGCGAGCACCTTCGACCCGGCCCCGGCCATCTCGAGCATCTCGTCGAAATGGACCTTGGCGAGCTTGCGGGCGCGCGGCACGATGCGCGGATCGGCGCTGAACACGCCGGTGACGTCGGTGTAGATCTCGCAGGCGTCGGCGTTCATCGCGCCGGCAAGAGCCGACGCGGTGAGGTCGGATGCGCCGCGGCCCATCGTGGTGATTTCCTTGGCCGTGCTCACCCCTTGGAACCCGGCGATGACGGCAACTTTGCCCTGCGAGATCGACTCGCGGACTCGGTCACCCTTCACCTCGAGAATCTTGGCTTTGCGGTGCGCGGTGTCGGTGATGATGCCGACCTGGCTGCCGGTGTAACTGATTGCCTCGATGCCGCGTTCGTGCAGTGCCATGGTGAGCAGTGCGGCGGTCTGGCGCTCGCCGGTGGTGAGCAGCATGTCCATCTCGCGACCAGACTGCTTCTTCGACACTTGGTCGGCGAGCAAGATCAAGTTGTCGGTCGCCTTGCCCATGGCGGAGACGACCACGATGACGTCGTCGCCGCGCCGCTTGGTGATCGCGACGTTGTCAGCGACTGCGTTGATTCGGTCGGGGTCGGCAACCGACGTGCCGCCGTACTTCTGAACGATCAGTGCCACGGGTTCGAGAGCCTAACTTCAGCTGCCTTTGACGACGTGTTCGACGACGTCGAACGACATCAGGTCGGCGCCTTGCGCGACTGGCTTGCGCGCCTGCTCGCCGTCAGCGGTGGTGTTGCCGTCGGCCTGACCCGTGCCGTGACCCTTCGAGAAGTCCTGGCTGTCCATCCAGGCCTGGAAGTGAGCTTCGGTTGCCCAGCGCGTGTACACGAAGTAGCGATCTTCGCCTGCCGTCGGACGAAGGAGCTGAAAGTCTTCGAAACCGTCGAAGGCTTCGACCATCTTCGCCCGACCGGCGAAACGGCCTTCGAGCTGTGGGCCCATGCCCTCGGGGATCGTGATGGCATTGATCTTGACGACGCTCATGCGCTCAGTCTGGCGCGCCATCGTCCGTGCGCCACCCCGGTATTCTCTCGGGACGGGAGCTGCACGCAAGGTTGCTCGGAGGAATCGGTATGACGACGACGTGGATTCGCCGACTGGCGCCCCTCCTGCTCCTGGCGATGGTTTCGTCCGGCTGCACGCTCTTCGGCTGGGGTGCCAACGGGCTCGGACAGTTCGGCGATGGTTCGACTGCGAGCAGTGCCAACCCCACGCAGATCGACCCCACGAGCCAGATGTGGACTGCCGTGTCGGCGGGGAGCGGGTTCTCGTGCGGACTGCAAGGTGACGCGTCGCTGTGGTGCTGGGGTACCAACGCGATCGGACAGCTCGGCACCGGTACGACGATCGACTCTTCGACGCCAGTTGCCGAAGTGTCGGGAGTCGGCTGGGTCAGCGTGTCAGCCGGTGTCAGTCACGCCTGCGGGATCAAGGACGACCTCACCTTGTGGTGCTGGGGGGCGAACTTCGTCGGTCAACTCGGCGACGGAACCTCGATCGACTCTCCGGCTCCCGTTCAAGAAGCGTCGGGGAGCACCTGGAGCACGGTCGTCGCACGCGATCTGCACACGTGTGGCATCAAGGCTGATGGCACCGCATGGTGTTGGGGCGCCAACTTCCTCGGTCAGCTCGGTGATGACACCACGTTCGACTCGTTCGTGCCCGTGCAGGAAGCGTCGGAGAGTACGTGGGCGACGATCTCCGCTGGGGGCGGACACACCTGCGGCATCAAGATCGACACCTCACTCTGGTGCTGGGGAGGCAACGCGTCAGGACAGGTCGGCAATGGAACGACCATCGACTCGTCGCTGCCCGTGCAGGAGGTGTCCGCCGGAACCTGGGTGGCCGTCGACGCTCGCGGCTCGTTCACATGCGGAATCCGTACCGACAGCACTGCATGGTGTTGGGGATCGAACTCCGACGGACAACTGGGCGACGGGACCACGACGAGCTCGTCGAGCCCGGTGCGGGAGGCTTCGCTCGAGACCTGGACAACCATCACGCTCGGTGCAACGCACACCTGCGCCCGGCGCGCCGACGACACCACGTGGTGTTGGGGCTCGGGAGCACGCGGTGAGCTCGGAGATGGGTCCAGCACTGCGTCGATGCTCCCGGTCCAAGAATCCACGGGTGGCACATGGGTCGCGGTGGCGGCGGGCGACACGCACTCATGTGCGATCACCACTGACGACCGGCTTCGCTGCTGGGGGCGCGCGGATCAAGGTCAACTCGGCGCCGGTTTCGTGGCCGACCGGGCGTCACCGACAGCCGTCGTGTCCGGGGTTTGGTTGTCGCTGACCGCCGGTGGTGACCACACCTGTCGACTCACCTTCAGCGACCAGGCATGGTGCTCCGGCGCCAATACGTTCGGTCAACTCGGCAACGGCAGTTTCGGCGTGGAGGTCACGCGATCAGAGGTCGCCGGTGGCTTGGCATGGCGTCGGATCTCGGCCGGTTCGTTCCACACCTGCGGCATCGGCCGAGACCAGTCGCTGTGGTGTTGGGGCAGCAACGCATTCAGCCAACTCGGTGACGGCACCACGACCGACAGCAACGTGCCGGTGCAGATCGGCACCGACGTCGACTGGAGCGAAGTCGAGGCTGCCGGGGCGCACACCTGTGCGATCAAGGACGACGAGTCACTGTGGTGCTGGGGCGCCAACTACACCGGCCAACTCGGCGACGGCACCACGGTCGGGCTCACCACACCGACCCAGATCGCGCCGACTGTGGCGTGGACGAGCGTCGCTGGCGGATTGCAACACACCTGTGCGATCGATTCGACCGACGCGATGCACTGCTGGGGTGCGAACCAGAGCGGTCAGCTCGGTGACGGGACCACGACTGCCCGACTGGTGCCCACGCCGGTCAACTTCGCGTCCGCCGTTTCGCGGATCGCCCTCGGCGACGCTCACACCTGCGCGATCAGCGACATCAAGGAACTGCACTGCTGGGGTGAGAACACCTCAGGGCAACTCGGCACGGGCAACAACATCGGCGTCGCGACGCCGACACAGGTCGGCATCGAGGTCGACTGGAGTCGCATCGCTGCTGGCGCGGCCCATACGTGTGGCATCCGCGAGACGCCCGTGGCACAGGCCATGTGGTGTTGGGGTTCGAACTCGCAGGGCCAACTCGGTGATGGGACCCTGACCGATCGCAATGTCCCGTTCCAGATCGGATTCGGGCTCGACTGGTACGACGTGGCGCTTGGAGCCAACCACACCACCGGGCTGATCGACGGCTGAAACGGCGTCGGCCGCGGCAGCGCTACGAGTCGATCAGCTCAGCGAGTGCGGTGAGTGCGACGTGAACGTCGACGAAGCGTGTGGTGAGCGGTGACAGACCGACGCGCAGCACGTCGGGATCGCGCTTGTCGACGATGATGTTGCGATCTGCGAGTCGTTGCTGAAGTGCCACCGCGTCGTGGTGGAGAATCGAGATGTGGCCGCCACTCGACGCTGGCGGTCGCGCGGTCGAGCACGTGAGACCGAGCTCGCTCGCGAGGTCGAGTGCGTAGTTGGCGAGCGCGGCGGCTTTGCTGGCGATCGCGTCGATGCCTGCTTCGGCCGTGACCGAGATGCCGGCGCGAGCAGCAGTCAAACCGAGCACGCTCGGCGTGCCGTTCATCATGCGACCGATACCTGCCCGAGCGTCGAACGGGTTGTCCATCGCGAACTGATCGCGCTGGCCGAACCATCCCCAGATCGGCTGCGTGACGCGGTCATGAAGTTCGGTCCGCACGAAGCTGAACGCCGGTGCGCCGGGCCCGCCGTTGAGGAACTTGTAGGTGCACCCCACTGCAAGGTCGACCTTCGAGTCGGCGAGGTCGACGGCGACGACGCCGGCCGCATGCGACAGGTCCCACACCGTGACTGCTCCCGCCGCACGAGCACGAGCGGTCTCGGCGCGAACGTCGTGCAGTTCGGCGGTGCGGTAGTCGACGAGTGATCGCACCACGACCGAGGCGCCGGCGAGGTCGTCGAGACCGCGTCGCACGGTCACGCTCGGACGGAGCCGGGCAATACCGTCGACGATGTAGCGGTCGGTCGGGAACTCGGTGTCGGCCACTGCGATCACCGGGGCGTCGTGGCCGGTGAGGTCGATCGCGACGTTGACGAGTTGGAACAGGCAGACAGTGGTCGACTCGTTCACGACGACCTCGCCGGGACGTGCGCCGATGATCGGTGCGAGTTCGTCTCCGACGGTGAGCGGGAGATTGAGCCAGTCGTGTTCCCACCATGAGGTGATGAGGTCGGTCGGCCATTGCTCCTCCACCACTTTGCGGACGGCGCCGCTGGTGCGCGTCGGTGTCATGCCGAGTGAGTTCCCATCGAGGTACACGAGGTCGGCAGGAATCACGAACTCGTCGCGCCACGGTGCGAGCCGATCATCGGCGTCGAGCGCTGCAGCGTCACGCACTAGGCGACAACTCGCACGAAACTGGCGTGGCGGACGTGGCCCTGGTTGGTGAACTCCGCAAGGTCGACGACGATACGCAACGACGGGGTGACCCACGTTGTGGTGTGGGCGATCGCAGCAGGAGGCGGCGGATCGAACGGGCACGTGTTGGTCGACAGTGCTCGGAGCTCGGTCGTGAGGAGCTCGAGCGTCGACTGGTTGAATCCGGTGCCGACGCCGCCGGCAAACCGCAGATTTGTCGCGGCCAATCCTTCGACCGCCCGCGCAACCTCAGGGTCCTTGACCGCCTCGAGGTCGATGCCGACAAGGAGCGACCCGAACGTCGTCGCGCGGTTGCCAGTGCCAGTCGTGAAGCCGCCGACTGGCAACTCGACGCGGCGACGGTTCTTGATCTTGATCCAGTCCTTCGACCGGGTGCCCGGCTGGTACGTGGAGTCGAGTCGCTTGGCCATGATCCCCTCGAGGCCTTGCTCGAGGGTTGCGTCGCGCAAGTCTGCGCCGCCGCCGATGTGGTGGGCCGCGACCTGCCAATTGGGGCCGGGGTCGAGGAGTTGGGTCAGCAGCGCCCGGCGGTCGATGTACGAGAGCGCGGTGGCGTCATGGTCGTCGATGCGCAACACGTCGAACGCTTGGAAAATCGCTGGATGACGACCGGTGTCGGTGCGTCCTTGCACCAGGTCGAAGCTGGGCCGTCCGTCGTCGCCGATGACCACCATCTCGCCATCGAGAATCGCGTCGGCGCCGATGGCTTCGGCGAGTCCGATGACGTCGGACCATCGCTGCGTCACGTCGTGTCCCGCGGTGCTCTGGAACCTCAGCGTTCCGTCGGTGATGTGCGCAAGCGTGCGGTGACCATCCCACTTGATCTCGTACGCCCAGGTCGGGTCACCGCCCGGTTCGGGCGCGCCGTCATGCGCCGGGACCGATCCCATGGTGGCCTTCATCGGCAGGACGGGGAACGACAACATCAGCCGGTGCGCGCGGTCGGCAATGTCATGACGGCAACCGGCTCGACACCACACCGTCGGCTTCGAGTTGATCGATCCGTTCGTCGGAGTAACCGAGCTCGCCGAGCACAGTGCGGTTGTCTTCGCCCCGGAACTTCGGGATGCCAGACACCGCGACGTCGGGTGCACCGCTGAACCGCCACGGGACATTCGGAATTCGGATCGTTCCGCCAGAACGATCATCAACCTCGACGGTTGCGCCGCGCTCGGCGGCCCACTCGGTGTTCGCGAGGTCACCCGGCTCGCGGACTCGACCGGTGGCGAGCTTGTGCTGTGCGAAGAGACGCTCGAACGTTTCGGCGTCGGGCACGGTTGCCGCGAAGTCGATGATGATCTCGCGCAACGCATCGAAGTTCGCCATGCGTGCCGCGACATCGATGAAACGTTCGTCGTCGGCGAGTTCGGATTGGCCCATCGCCTGTGCGAAGAGATCGAAGGTGCCCCGCTCGGCCGGATGTCCGCTGACGATGTACTGCTCGCCGCTCCCGATCGTGACCACGACGTAGTCCCCAGGTCGGAAGCTGCGTATCCATTGCGGGTCGATGTCGTCGTCCCACAGCGCGTCGTGCATGTGCTCGTTGACGTACATCATCGTTTCGGCCATCGACACGTCGACCGACTGGCCGAGCCCCGTGCGTTCGCGTTGGAAGAGCGCGGCGAGTATCGCAGAGACCAACTCCAAGCCTGCGTACACGTCGGCGTGGCTGTGCGGATCCTTGCTCCGCGAGCCGCCACGAGCATTTGCCTGCGACGCGATGATTCCGCTCTCGGCTTCGACGACGGGAGCGTACGCACGGCGATGCACCCACGGACCTGTCTGGCCGTATCCCGAGATCGATGCGTAGATCAGTCGCGGGTTCGCGGCGCGGAGCGCATCCGGTCCGAGGCCGAGTTTGTCCATCACGCCCGGTCGGTAGTTCTCGACGAGGATGTCCGCGTTCGCAGTGAGGTCACGGAGGATGTCGGCGCCGGCCTCCGTGGCGAGGTCCAGGCTCACGTTGCGTTTTCCAGCGTTCTGCTGCGCGAAGTAGGTGGCGATGCCGTTGCGGCGTGGCGTGGAGAATCGGGTGAGGTCGCCAGCGGGCGGTTCGACCTTGATCACGTCGGCGCCGAGGTCGTTGAGTGTCCGTGTGCAGTGCGGCCCAGAAAGGACGCGCGTCAGGTCGACGACCACGATCCCGTCGAGAGGTTTCGTCGAGGAGGCGTCGGGGCTGCTCACACGGCCCATCCTCGCCGGACGCACCTCGACTGCACAAGGCGGGGTGCCGATGCGCAACACTCCGAGTCATGAGTGATGCGGTATTGAACGGACAGGTTGCATTGGTGACCGGCGGAGGCTCGGGGATCGGACTGGGTTGCGCAGAGGCGCTGCTTGCTGACGGTGCCCGAGTGGTGCTGGCGGCGCGCAACGTCGAGCGACTCGAGTCGGTGGCGGCCGAGCTGAATGCACAGCACGGCGATGATCGCGTATCGACCGTTGCGTGCGACGTGACTGACGAGGCCAGCGTCGAGGCCGCGTGCGCGACGGCGGCGGGGCTCGACGGTTCGTTCTCGATCGTCGTCGCGAACGCGGGGTATGGCGGGGCAGCACCGCTGCACCGCACGACCCTCGACGACTGGAACGGGATCATCGGCACGAACTTGACCGGCGCGTTCTTGACGATCAAGCACGCGGCCGGACACCTGGTCGCTGCCGGTGGCGGTTCGATCGTCGCGATCTCGTCGATCGCTGCGGTCGAAACGCACCGATTCATGACGCCGTACACGGTGTCGAAGGCGGGGCTCGAGATGTTGGTGAAGCAGGCGGCTGACGAATTGGGGCACCTTGGAGTGCGATCGAACGCGGTGCGGCCCGGACTCGTGCCGACCGATGCGACGGAGGCGCTGATGACGATGACCGAGATCGTCGATGATTACGTCGCGCAGATGCCGCTCGGTCGTGCCGGCACGACGGACGACATCGCGTCGCTCGTGCGCTTCCTCGCCGGGCCCGAGAGCAGCTGGATCACCGGTGCGTGCATCAGCGCCGACGGTGGCCATCAT
>CALICC010000140.1 GCA_938049325.1 uncultured Ilumatobacter sp.
CACCGCGATCGCAAAGCACGACCAACGCACCGTCACCGAGCGACGATCGTTCCGGAACTCGATGACCGGATCACGCTTGGCCGAACTGCGTCCCGACATCTGGCTTCGCCCGGCGAACACTCCCGGGCCAACACCATCCGCCGACGTCCTGCTCACGCGCGGACCACTGGAATGCAACGACGACCACGAGTTGGTCCGACGACTCTGGCCGGTTGATGAGATCAACCGGCGAGCCGAACTCATACGGCAGGCCCTCATCGACCATCGGCCGCTCATCGATCAAGGGGGCGACGACACGCTGGCCACAGCGTTCACGCTCGCCGCGGGCGCCGTTCGCTTTCTGCGCGTCGAACCCCAACTCCCCGACGAGCTCTCGCCCGACTCGTGGACCCCACCGGAGATACGCCCGCTCTACGACGAGTTCGCCATCGCATTCCAAGCACGACTCAAGGATTTCTTTGCGTCCGTCGGCTGAATCGACCGGCACCCAACACACGAGACAGGACACATCATGACCGTTCGCACGACGACCATCGAATCGATCCGGGTGGTGACGATCGACCGACCTCAGGTCCGCAATGCGGTCGACGGGCCCACCGCAAAGCTGTTGTACGCAGCGTTCGACGAGGCCAACAGCGACCCGGCCATCGCTGTGGCGGTGCTCACGGGCGCCGCCGGCACCTTTTGCGCCGGCGCCGACCTCGGCGCAGTCGCTCGCGGCGACGGCAACCGAGTGCACCTCGATCCGGCCGACTCGATCGTCGGTTCACTCGGCCCGATGGGACCAACCCGGATGGAACTCGACATCCCGGTGATCGCAGCGATCGAAGGGTATGCCGTCGCGGGAGGGCTCGAGCTCGCGTGCTGGTGCGACCTCCGCGTTGCGGCCCGCGACGCGAAGTTCGGTGTGTTCTGCCGACGCTGGGGCGTACCCCTGGTTGATGGTGGAACCGTCCGTCTGCCACGACTCGTCGGCGAATCGCACGCGAGCGACATGATCCTCACCGGCCGAGAGGTCGACGCCGAAGAGGCGCAACGCATGGGACTCTCGAACCGAGTCGTCGAGTCAGGTGAGGCGCTCGACGCTGCCATCGAGCTCGCGCAGCAACTGGCGGTGCTTCCGCAGCGATGCCTCCGAAGCGACCGCCAGTCCATGCGAGAACAGCGCGGTCGAACCCTCGCCGACGCACTCCATCGCGAGGTCGACCTCGGCCGCAACACCATCAAGTCCGGCGAGACCCGCGAGGGCGCTCGACGCTTCGCCGCCGGCGCGGGACGTCACGGCGCCTCCGACTGACCAGCCCACGGCCACGCTTGGTTCACCCCGTGTTCACCTGACCTTGCGAGACTGGCGCAATGAGCGTCCGCGTCGGCATCAACGGGTTCGGCCGGATCGGCCGCTTGGTCGTTCGCGGACTCCGCGACCAGAACAACATCGAACTCGTCTACGTCAACGATCCGAATTTCGATGCCGTCACGGCGGCACACCTCCTCGAGTTCGACACCGTGCACGGCCGCTACCCCGGCTCGGTGAACGCCGGCGACAGCGAGATCGTCGTCGATGGCGTCACCGCCTCGATCAGCAACTTCGATACACCTGGCGAGGTGCCGTGGCAGGCGCTCGGCGTCGACATGGTGCTCGAATGCAGCGGCGTGTTCAAGACCACCGAGACGCTGGCGCCATATTTCGAGCGCGGTGTCCAGAAGGTGGTCGTGGCGGCTCCGGTCAAGTCCGACGGCGTGCTCAACATCGTGATGGGCTGCAACGACGATCTGTACGACCCGTCGGCTGATCACATCGTCACCGCCGCATCGTGCACGACGAATTGCCTCGCACCGGTGGTCAAGGTGCTGCACGAGCAATTCGGCATCGAGCGCGGGGCGATCACAACGATCCACGACGTGACCAACACGCAGGTGGTGGTCGACGCGCCGCACTCCGATCTGCGACGTGCCCGGTCAGCGCTGAACTCGCTCATTCCCACGACCACCGGGTCGGCAACGGCGATCACCATGATCTACCCCGAGCTGACCGGCAAGCTCAACGGGACGGCTGTGCGTGTTCCGTTGCTCAATGCCTCACTCACCGATGCGGTCTTCACGATGCAGCGCGACGTCACGGCCGACGAGGTCAACGACGCACTTCGCACAGCTGCTGATGGCGAGCTGGCGGGCATCCTCGGCTTCGAAGACCGGCCGCTGGTTTCGGCCGACTACACCAACGACACGCGGTCGGGCATCGTCGACGGACCTTCGACGATGGTGATCGACGATCGCATGGTCAAAGTGCTCATCTGGTACGACAACGAGTACGGCTATGCATTCCGCATGGCCGAGCTCGCCGCCAAGGTCGCGGCGTATCTCTGAGCCTCTCCGCACCGTGAACGTCCGCAACTACGCACTCGTCACCGCTGGATACTGGGCGTTCACGCTGACCGATGGCGCGTTGCGGATGCTCGTGCTGCTGCACTTCAACGAACTCGGCTACTCGCCGGTGTCGATCGCGTTCTTGTTCCTGCTGTACGAGCTGATGGGTGTCGTGACGAATCTCGTCGGCGGTTGGGTCGGCTCGCGCACCGGGCTGAACCGCACACTGATCGCTGGTCTCGGCTTGCAGGTGATCGCGCTGGTGGCGCTGACGTTCGAGCGCGACAGTTGGAGCGAGATCGGGTCCGTCGCGTTCGTGATGGCGGCCCAAGCGCTGTCGGGCGTGGCGAAGGACCTCACGAAGATGAGCTCGAAGTCCGCCGTGAAGTTCGTCGCAGGCGACGGTGCCGGTGCGCTGTTCCGAATGGTTGCGGTGCTGACCGGATCGAAGAACGCGCTCAAGGGTGTGGGGTTCTTCCTCGGCGCAGCACTGCTCGCGTGGTTCGGCTACGACACCGCACTATGGGTCATGGCCGGGCTCATCGCCGTCACGCTCGCCATCGTGGCAACGATGCTGAACGACGACATCGGCAGGTCGTCGAAGAAGACCAAGCTCACCTCGATCTTGTCGAAGTCGACGGCGATCAACCGGCTGTCAGCGGCTCGTTTCTTTCTGTTCGCGTCCCGCGACATCTGGTTCGTGGTCGCGCTGCCGGTGTTCCTGGCCGACGAGTTGGACTGGTCACACTTCGGCGTTGGTGGATTCCTCGCCGCATGGGTGATCGGCTACGGCGTCGTTCAGTCGGTCGCTCCCAGGTTCTTGCGCGGTGGCCAGGCCGCCGAAGTTGCCGCGGCGCGCCGGTGGTCGCTCACGCTCGGTGCGGTGTCGCTCGCAATCGCGGCGGCGGTCGCCGTCGACGTGGCAACCACTGTGGCGGTGGTCGGTGGACTCGTCGTCTTCGGCGTCATCTTCGCGTTGAACTCGTCGCTCCACTCGTTCTTGATCTTGGCGTATGCCGACGATGATGACGTGGCGCTCGATGTCGGCTTCTACTACTCGACGAACGCCGCCGGGCGACTGTGCGGCACGCTGCTATCGGGCGCGCTGTATCTGTGGGGCGGTCTCCCGATGGCACTGTGGGGTGCGACCGGCTTCATCGCGATCACGTGGCTGCTCACGCTTCGACTGCCGGCACTTCCCGTCCGCCCGACTCAGTCGCGTGTGGCAACGTAGGGCGCATGGCCGACGATTCGATCATCAACTTCTCCGCGGGCGACTTCGTCCATCTCGGACTCGGTGCCACGACGGTGCCGCTACCCACGCACACCGGCGACATGTCGTGGTACGAGGAGTACGGCAAACAGCACGGGGCCGACGGCAACGAAGGCCGGCTCGTGTCGATGCACACGTTCTCGGGGTCGTGGGATACCTGGGAGATGCATCCAGAGGGAAGTGAGTTGGTGTTGTGCGTCAGCGGGGCCGTGTCGCTGACGCAAGAACAGCTGGATGGCTCGGTGTCGACCGTGGCGATCGGGCCGGGCCAAGCCGTGATCAACCCGCCCGGCGTGTGGCACACCGCCGATGTCACCGACCCCGACGATCTCCCGACCGTTCTGTTCATCACCGCCGGCGCCGGCACCCAAATCCGCCCTCGCTAGTCACTTCACGCCAGGCGTAAAGCAACAAATCGTGCATTCACGCCAGGCGTAAAACAACAAATCGTGCATTCACGCCAGGCGTAAAACGGACGTCAGGGATAGGGGACGTCAGTGGGGCTGGGCATGGGAGGATCCCCGGCACCTTGGATGCTCTGGTCGAAGTCGATCACGTTGCCGGTCATCAGTCCGGAGCTCGAACCAAGACAGAACGCGATCGTGTTGGCAACTTCCCACGGCTTCACGAGCCGACCCATCGGACGCTCGGCCTCAGCCGCCCGCAGCCAGTCCTCGGGAGCGTTCTCCTCGCTGAGCTGCACCCGATGTTCCGACTCGGTGTCCATCCACCCCGGGTTGACCTGATTCACCCGAATGTCGTGACGCATCAGCGCGAATGCGAGGTTCTTCGTCATCACCGCAAGCGCACCCTTCGAAATCGAGTACGAGGCGAGTCGCGGCTGCCCGCCATGACCGCTTGTCGAGCCGACGTTCACGATCGAACCGCTCACCTTCGTCTGCACCATCAACCGCACCGCTGCCTGTGCCAGGAAGAACGGCGCCTTCACGTTGGTCGTCATCATCGCGTCGAAGTGTTCGTGCGTCTCGGAGAAGATCGTCGACCGCGTGGTCAACGCGGCGACGTTGACCAACCCATTCACGGTCCCGAATCGTTCTTCACATCGAGCAACGATCCGCTCGGGCGACGCCGGGTCTGCAACGTCGGCAGCCATGAAGATCGTCGGCGTGCC
>CALICC010000141.1 GCA_938049325.1 uncultured Ilumatobacter sp.
AGGGACGCAGATCGAGTTCCTCGATGCGGTGAACACGCACCGTCGCCCCGCGCTCGAGCAGCGTGGGATTCATCTCACCCATCTGCTCGAAGTGGTGAACAACCCGACCGAGGTGATCGTGGTGTGGGCGACCGACCTCGAGCGGTGGATCGAACTCCGCAAGGACTTCGACACCACCCGTGGTCTCGACGACTCCGGACGGTCCGATCCGTTACTGCTCGCTTGGCAGACGGTCGAGCGAGAATTCGTCACCGGTGGCACCACGGAGTTGATGACGCCCCGTCCGGGATCGGCCGGCGCCCCGACCACGTGGGAGCCGGACGCGGCGCTCGCGTCCGACGACTGACCTCGGCCGAGCCCGCACGCACTAGTTTCGGCGCGATGCCCTTCGCAGACGTCAACGGACAACGGTTGTACTACGAAGACACGGGCGGTGACGGCCCTCCGGTCATCTTCTCGCACGGGTTCTTGATGGACCACGAGATGTTCGCGCCGCAGGTCGAGGTGCTGAGCGACAGCCACCGTGTCATCACCTGGGACGAGCGCGGATTCGGCCAGACCGAAGCCGACGGGATGCCCTTCACATACTGGGACTCGGCGGCCGACTGCCTCGGACTTCTCGACCACCTCGGCATCGACCGCGCCGTGCTCGGCGGCATGAGCCAGGGTGGGTTCTTGTCGTTGCGTGCCGCGCTCACCGCTCCCGAGCGTGTGGCGGCGTTGATCCTGCTCGACACGCAGGCCGGTGTCGACGACGCCGAGACGACCGCGGCCAACGACGCGATGAACCACATTTGGCTGACCGAGGGGCCGACCGACGACCTCGCCGCCATCGTGGCCGGCATCATCATCGACGACGAAGCGCACAACTCGCACTGGATCGCGAAGTGGAAGGCTCGCGACCGTGAGTCGTTCCGTGAGCCGTACCAGTGTCTCAGCACGCGTGATGACATCACCGACAAGGTTGCCGCGATCTCGTGCCCGGCGCTCGTGGTGCACGGAACCGAGGACACGGCGATCACGATGGACCGGGCGCAGGCGTTGGCCGACTTGTTGCCTGGGTGTGACGGTGTGGTCGAGGTCGCTGGAGCGCATGCGGTGAACTTGACCAATCCGGAGCCGGTCAACGCGGCGATCGTCGCGTTTCTCGACGGTCTGGACGGCTGACCTCGATGGCACGTCTCGAAGTCTTCGGTGTCGAAGGACTCCCCGAGATCACACCTGGCGACGACCTCGCCGCGATGATTCACGCTGCCGCGGCGAGCCAGGGTGATGCGCTCGTCGACGGCGATGTCGTGCTCGTCACGTCGAAGATCGTGTCGAAGGCCGAAGGGCGCATTGTCGAACTGGTCGACGTCGAACCGTCGGAGTTCGCGATCCGGTGGTCGGAGAAATGGGAGAAGGATCCGCGTGTCACCGAAGTCGTACTGCGCGAGTCAAAACGCATCATCCGCCAAATCGGGCCGGTCTTGATCACCGAGACGCATCACGGATTCTGCTGCGCGAACTCAGGCGTCGACCAGTCGTCGAGCGGAGGTGAAGGGCGCATCCTCACGCTGCCCGTCGACCCCGATGCGACGTCGCGGACGCATCGATCGAGGTTCGCCGAGCTCGGCGTCGACGTCGCGGTGATCATGACCGACACGTTCGGTCGGCCGTGGCGTGAAGGACAGACCGACGTCGCGATCGGGATCGCTGGAATGAACCCGCTGTTCAGCTACATCGGACAGCACGACCCGCACGGCCACGAGTTCCGAGTGCAGGAGATCTGCACAGCGGACGAGCTCGCGGCCGCGGGCGAGCTCGTCAAGGGCAACACGAGTCGCGTTCCGGTCGCAGTCGTGCGCGGCGTCGATTGGGAACGCGACGACGAGGCGACGATGAGCACTGTGCTCCGCGATGCCGAACGCGACCTGTTCCGCTGACATGAGAGTGGCCCACCGATGACGCAAGTGGTCGCGTGGCCGCCGGTCTCCTACGAGCGGCTCACGTGGTTGATCGGTGAAGGGGGAGACTCACGCCGCTCGACGCGTCAGAACAACTACGACTCCGCGATCACTCCCGAGATCGCCGACGTCGATATGTACCTGCCATCCGAATGCGCCCTCGTTTCCGAGGACGTTCGCACGGCGATCGCGGCGTTCGACCTCCGCGTCGGTGACACTCTGGCGCCGCTCGAATCGTTGTTGGTACAGATCGAGTCTGCAGCCTCGTCGAAGATCGAGAACGTCGCCGCGCCGGTCCCGGACCTGTTGATGGCGGAGTCGGGCGACGATCGGGCGAGGTCGGTCGACGAGGTGATGGGCAACGTCGAAGCGACGCGTGCGGCGATCGTGTTGTCGGAGGACATCACGCCCGAGACGGTGCTCGACATTCATCGAGCCTTGCTGGCCGACACTCATCCGGTGTTGGCGGGAAAGTGGCGCGACGAGCCGGTGTGGATCGGGAGCTACTCGGCGGGCCCGCCCGCCGCAGAGTACGTGCCACCCGCCGCCCGTCACGTTCCGGGGGCGATGGAGGATCTGTGTGACTTCATTGGACGAACCGACATGCCGGTGTTCGTGCAGGCCATGGTCATGCACGCTCAGTTCGAGACGATTCATCCGTTTCCCGATGGCAACGGCCGCGTCGGCCGGGCGCTCATCCATGCGCTGCTTCGTCGCGACGGGTTGACCAAGTCGGCGACGTTGCCGATCTCAGCGGGCATCGTGTCGCAGAAGCATCGCTACATCGACGCGTTGACCCAGTTTCGTGAGGGTGACTTCGTGCCGATCGTCGAGCTGGGAGCGGACGCGACCTTTGCCGCGTTGCGCAACGCGAATCACCTTTTCGACGATGTGCTCGACATGCAGAAGCGGTGGAAGGAGCGGACCGAGTCGATTCGGTCGGGCGCCGTGGCGCACCAGATCGTCGATGCCGTGCTCAGTCGTCCGGTCGTCGATGCCGAGGGGCTGGCGCAAGCACTCGATGCGAGTCCGGCAACGATTCGCAAAGCGCTGAACGAACTGGTTCGCCGCAACGTGTTGTCGCGTGTCGGCAGGCCCGAGCGTGGGCCGCAGCGGTTCATGTCGCACGACATCGTCCGGGCACTCAATGCGTTCACCGAGCGATCGATCAACCCGTTCGGCCGCCACTAACTGAGTCCTTTTGGTTCCGGCACCCGCGCTACCCAGTGGCTGGGTCCTTTTGGTTCCGGCACCCGCGCTACCCAGTGGCAACCGAATGGCGTCAGCCGAGGAGATCCTTGGCGATGCCGTGGAAGTACTGCGCGGACAACCCGAGTGACTCCACGTCGATGCGTTCGTTGTGGCCGTGGAATCGCGAGCCGAACGTGGCGAAATCCATATTCTTCGAGAAGAGCCCGGCGCCATAGGCCGTGCGTCCGCGCTCGCGGTAGAAGCGAGCGTCAGTCCCGCCGACGATCAGTCCGGGGACCAGCTTGGCGCCCGGGTACGCGATCTGCGTGTGCTTCTCGACCGAAACCCACAGCGCATTCTCTGCGCCGTACTCCGACGTGCTCGCCGGGGAGTTCTGGATCACACTGACGTCGACGTGATCGAACAGATCGCCGAGCGCGGTACGCAGATGGTGATCGACGGTGTCGTTGTCTTCGCCCGGGACGGTGCGGATGTCGACTTCGAGGTCGATGACGTCGGGGATGATGTTGGTCTTCTGACCGCCTCCGACGACGTTGGGCGAAAAGGTGGTGTGGGTGCAGGCATGGCACGTGCGAGCGACCGGGGTAGGGAGCGTGTCGATCGTGTCCCAGATCTGTGCGGGGTCCATGAGCGCGTCACGGACGTCGGCGCTGAGGTTCATCGAGTCGACCTGCGCCTTCCAGATCGAGTCGAGGTTTGGGGTCGGTCGATAGTTGGCGAGCCGGCGAATGATCTCGGCGGTCTTCACCAGCGCGTTGTCTGCGCCGAACGGCATCGAGCCGTGACCGGGCGTGCCGCGCACACGGAGCCGGCGCCACGCCATCCCCTTCTCGTTCACGTTCACCGTGACGGTGCGGGTGCCGTCGGATGATTCATGCGACCAACCACCCAACTCCGTGAGGACATAGTCGGCGTCGATGTCGTCCCAGTGATGCTCGGCCATCCATTCAGCACCGTGAACACCGCCGGCCTCTTCGTCGCCGACACCGAAGTAGATGAGGTCACCTTTCGGGCGGAATCCTTCGTCGGCGAGGCGCCGAAACGCTACGGCCATCGACGACGTGAGGTTGAGCATGTCGATGGCGCCGCGGCCCCACACCTCGCCGTCGATGACCTCACCGCCGAACGGGTCGTGCTCCCACCCGTCCGGATTGACCGGCACGACGTCGGTGTGGCCCATCAGGCACAAACTGGGGGCATCGGGGTCAGAGCCCGCGATTCGCGCGACCAGCGAGTTGCGCCCGTCGCGCGGGGTGTAGGTCTGCACGTCGAGCCCACCGCCTTCGAGGTAGCTGGTGAGCGTGTCGGCGCTGCGAGTCTCGAACCCACTGTCGTCGGTGCCGTCGTTGACACATTCGTTGCGGATGAGGGTCTGCAATAGCTCGGTGGTGGGGCCCTCGAACTCTTCCGCGGTTGGCATGAATGCAACCTACCGAATGGTCGGTCGTCAGGCGAGCGGATCTGGGCGGCCGATGGCCATCACGATCGCTTGCCAGAGCTGGTCGACTTGTGCAGCGCCCAGTGTGCCCGGAGGTAGCGCGATCAGCCATTGCTCGAGTCGTTGCCCTTCGACTGCGACCTGGCCGTGGGTGACCGGAACGCCAGCGGGTTGGTCGGGCATCGGTGTTCCCCAGAAGACCTTGGCCTCCAGATTGCACGGCACACCGAGCGGGCGAGTGATGTCGTCGACGGGTCCGCGTGAGATCGCGGCGTTGGCGATGTGCGCCGCGTCGGTCGGATCTTCGCCACCGAAGTCAGGTCGGGTGCTGAGAATCGTGCGGATTGCGATCACGCCAACCGGCCCGACCACGACATGGTCGATGCCACCTAGGTGATCGCCGATGTAGTGCACGACGCGCCAGGGGGGATTGGCCAACGTCCGCAGTCGCTCGGCGGTGAGCCGGGAGCCTTGCAGCGGCCGAGCTTCGGTGCCGGCGGCGAGCTCACTCATCTTCCGGCTATAGAGGCGCCACGCGAACAAAATGACGGCCGTGATAACGACAACAGGAATCAGAAGACGGAGGAACACGGTGGATCAATTCAGCACCCTGGCGGACTCACCGGACGGATGCAACTCGGAGAGAATAGCCGGTCGAAACCTTGACAACGCCTTGACGTCTCAGTCGAGTCTGCGCAGAGGGCCGTCGTCAGAAGTGCTTCGCAACAAGCTGATCGAGACGTCGGTGATGACCGCTCCGTCGCGAGAGACGATGACGGGGTTCAGGTCGATGTGTTCGATGTCGGGCTGTTCGGCCGCGAGCTGTGCGGCTTGCACGATCACGTCGACGAGAGGGGAGCTGTCGACGTCGTCGGCGCTCAACGCATGACCGGCCTTCGTCTCGGTCAGCATCGCGGCCGCGCTCGCCGGCGAAACCGGAGCGAGACGGCTCGACGTGTCATCGATGAGTTCCGCGTCGACGCCGCCGTAGCCGACTTCGACGATGACGCCGAGTCGGTCGTCGCGGGTGCACTGGACGCGCACACCGATTCCTGGTTGCGTCATCTGCTGCACGATCAGAGTCTGGGCGTCTGCCCCGAGTGCGTCGGCGATGGTTGTTGCGGCGCGTGCGACCGCAGCACGATCGGGCAGGTCTAACGCGATCCCAGCCTGCGCTGACCGGCCGTGACGGCGGCGACTTGCCTTGACCGCGACAGGGAACCCGATCGTCGCGGCGACGTCGGGAGCGGCGTCGGGCGTCGCGGTGGCGCCCGGCGCGACGAAGATGCCGTAGGTGCGGAGCAACTCGCTCGATCGTTCGATCTCCAAGGAGACCGAGCCGCCAGCCTCACGCGGGGCTTCGAGGTGCTCGTCGATCAGTGTGGCTGCCTGGCGTGGATCGACCGGGCGCACGGTCACGGGCCCGGCAGCGGCCTCGGTGGCAAGCCATTGGCCGTAGCCGAATGAGCGGGCGAGCGCGTTGACCGCCTGTTCGGGAAACGCGAAACTCGGCACCGAAGCACCGGGAACGACCGGTCGGTCGTCGGAGCCGATCATCACGGCGACGACGGGCTTTGACGACCCTTTCGCGGCTTCGGCGAT
>CALICC010000142.1 GCA_938049325.1 uncultured Ilumatobacter sp.
TTCATGATGCGTTTCGTGTCGGCGTCAGGGCTCCGGTACTTCAGGGTGACGGGAGCGCCGACCGTGGCCGATGCCGTCGGGCGGTTGAGCGGGTTGATGATCGGGAGCCGCGAACTGCGCGGCCAGACGTTCTCGGTGCCCCACAACCCGACCGGGACGACGGGGACTCGGGTTTCGGCAGCGAGCTTTGCTGCACCCCAGCGTCCCTTCAGTTCGGGATCGAAAAAGGCCGGGCCACGCGGGATCGTTCCCTCCGGCGCCATCATCACGATCTCGCCGCCAGCAAGCGCTCGTGCTGCGGCTTCGAGCGGGGCGTCGGACCCGGAGGCGCGTTCGACGCGCACGCCACCGAGGCCTTCAGCGAGCCGCCCGATCAGCGGGACGTCGAACACCTCCTTCTTCCCGAGGCCGCGCACGCTGCGCCCGGCGCGAGCCAGGAGTAGCCCCATCACTGTGGGGTCGAAATACGACCGATGGTTGAACACCACCAGAGCGGGGCCCTCTGCCGGGATGTTGTCGACACCGTGCATCTCGATGTCGGCATAGGGCGCGACGAGTTCAGGCCGCATGAACGGCCGAGCCCACTCTTGGATCTCGCGGCCCGCCACCTTGATCACTCCGGTGCTCTTGTCGAGGTGGCGGATCGGCCAGCCTTTGAGCCCGGCGGTCATCGTGAGACGCGGGTCGGGGTTGACGGCAACGGCGTTGCCGACGAGGTCGAGGAGCGGTGCATCGAAGTAGCTGTCGCTGTAGGCGGTGCTCTTCGCCAACTGCACGTTGTTCGCCGCAGCCCATGCTTCGACTGCGTCGGCCTTTTCCGGCCCCCACACGAACGGGCCCACGATCTGGCCGAGGTATTCCTCGCCGTCGTGTGCCCACTCCGTGCCGATGACGGCGTCGAAGC
Organism: uncultured Ilumatobacter sp.; assembly: GCA_938049325.1. Taxonomy (GTDB): domain Bacteria; phylum Actinomycetota; class Acidimicrobiia; order Acidimicrobiales; family Ilumatobacteraceae; genus Ilumatobacter_A. The sequence continues at coordinate 905 of CALICC010000142.1, forward strand.
CAAGCGCGTCGGCAAGCGGTTGGGTGAAAGCGACCGGCGAGGTGGAGGCCAAGACCAGGAGGTCACCGCGGTCGCGGTGGTCTTCGATGATGAGCTTCGCGAACGGCAACAGGTGCTCGGCGATCTCGGCCGCGGCTCGACGCGCCGCCTGCTCGACGTCCGCGACCCGCCATCCTGCGGAGGCTCGGACTGCGAGCTTCGCTGGGCGCATCAACGTCTTGGACTCACCAAAGACGTTGAAGATCGTCTTGAGCGTGCTCGACACCGCGCTGACCAGCGGGTCGACGATCGGGTTTCCGGATGCCGTCGACAAACCAGCGCTGGCCAGGTAACGCGTGAAGATCGGCGTCGATGACTCACTGATGAGTGTCCGATCGAGATCGAAGATTGCGGCGGTGGCCATGGCGGACATCCTTCGGGTCGGTGGAACCGAGCGTAGCGAGGTCGGCCCGGAGCGTTTCAGTGCGCCGTGCCATACTGGCCCATACGTAGCGAACTGCTGCAGGGGACAAAAGGGGCACGATGAATCTCGCGAACGTCATGATGGGGCACGACGCCGACCGTTTGGCACTGATCGACGGAGCTGAGCGCACCACGTTCGGCGCGCTCCGCGCTCGCGTCGCGGCGCTCCAGGCGGTCTTGGTCGACCGGGGGATCGGCGTCGACCACACGGTGGCGCTCGCCATCGGGAACGACGCCGACTTCGCCGTCTCGACGCTTGCCGTGCTCGGCCTCGGCGGCGTCGTGATGCCCCTCAACCCGACGAGCCCCGTCGCCGAGTTGCGACGCAAGCTCGACGTGGCAAACCCCGAGCTGCTCCTCATCGGCCATGCCGGCGCCGACTATCTCGACCGCGATGACGAAATCGGCGTGCCGACGTTCGACCTGACGGCGCCAGACGCCGTCCCGGCACCGACGGGTGCCGAGCCGATCGTCGTTGATCGCGACGACGATGCGCACGCGTTCTACATGGCGACCAGCGGTGTATCGGGCAACGCGAAGGTTGCGATCTTGAGCCATCGCAACCTCGACTGGATGCAAGAAGCGCTCGCCGACACGGGCCAAGCTCTCAGCGGCGACGACATCTTGCTCGGCGTGTTGCCGTTCAATCACATCTTCGGCCTGAACGTGGTGTTGCTGTCGGCGCTGCGTGAAGGAGCGGCGCTGGTGATGCAGCATCGCTTCGACCCGGTCGAGAGCATGCGGCTCGTCAAAGAACACCAGATCACCACGTTGGCCGGAGCGCCGCCGATGTGGCAGCGGTGGGCCGCCGCCGACGTTCCCGACGACAGCCTCGCGTCGCTCAACTACGCAGCGTCGGGCGCTGCAGCGCTCCCGCTGGGGGTGTTCGAAGCGGTGCGCGACCGATTCGGTGTCGAGATCTCGCAGGGCTACGGGCTCACCGAGACGTCACCCATCGTCACCCACGGTCGGGGCCACACCGTGCGTCCGTCGTCGGTCGGCAAGGTGCTCGAAGGTGTCGAGGTCGCACTCGTCGACGAGTCAGGCACACCGGTGGCGCTCGGTGACGAAGGAGAAATCGTCGTCCGCAGTCCCGGTGTCTTCAAGGGATACCTCGATGACCAAGAGACCACCGACTCGGTGCTGACCGAAGACGGTTGGCTCTGGACCGGCGATGTCGGGATCTTCGACGAAGACGGCTACCTGTACCTGGTCGACCGCATCAAGGACCTCGTCATCGTCTCCGGCTTCAACGTCTATCCAGCCGAGGTCGAGAACGTCCTCATGACCTGCCCCGGAGTGACTGGTGCGATCGTGACCGGAACCGACGATGCCGAAACCGGCGAGGCTGTCGTGGCGCACGTCACCGGAACGGCAACCGAGTCTGAGTTGGTCAGCCACGTCGAGCAACACCTCAGTCGATACAAACGCCCGAGCGTCTATCACTTCCTCGACGAGCTGCCGATCGCCGCCAACGGCAAGGCGATCCGGCGGGCGCTGCGCTGATGGCGAAGGCACAGAGTTATACGTTCGAGCCG
>CALICC010000143.1 GCA_938049325.1 uncultured Ilumatobacter sp.
GGGAAGAACTTCGGGCCCACCGGCAGCTCTGCAGCCAAGTGCTTGACCAATTCGGGCACGCCGTCTGTTGTGTGCGCCGACACGGGGAAGTACTCACGAGCTCCGAGCTCACCCGCCGCCCCCAGCATTTCGAGCACCTGAGTCGGCGACGCTCGGTCGATCTTGTTCACGATCACGATGGACTCTGCCATGTCGAGCTGACTTGCGACCCACTTGTCGCCCTTGCCGAACGGCGCGGTGGCGTCGAGCACGAGCGCCGTGACGTCGACGTCGGTCGTACTACTCAATGCGGTTGCGTTGACGCGCTCTCCGAGCGCCGTGACCGGCTTGTGGAGCCCCGGGGTGTCGACGAAGACCAATTGGCTGTCGGGTCGAGTCAACACCCCCATGATGCGGTGGCGGGTCGTTTGCGGTTTGTCGCTCACGATGCTGATCTTGCGGCCGCAGATCGCGTTCACGAGCGATGATTTGCCCACGTTGGGTCGGCCGACGAAGGTGACAAAGCCACTCTTGAAGTCGTCCGCAATCTGGCTGCGGTCGTCGTTGGTTTCGTCGAGCATCGAGACAGTCTGCCAACATCGTCGCCATGCGCATGATCGAGGGAATTGACGGACTCAAGGCAGTGGTCGGAGAGCATCTCGGATACTCCGACTATGTGGAGATCACCCAGGAGCAAGTGAACACGTTCGCGGAGGCCACTGGTGACCATCAGTGGATCCACGTCGACGTGGAGAAGGCGAACGCTGGCCCGTTCGGCGGCCCGATCGCCCACGGCTACCTCACCCTGTCGCTCGGGCCGATGTTGGCACCTCAGATCTTCGGCGTGACCGGCATCTCGATGGGCGTCAACTACGGCGCGGGCAAGGTTCGATTCCCGTCGCCGGTTCCGGTCGGATCGAAGCTGCGTATGGGAGCCACGCTGAAGAACGTCGAGGACGTCGCCGGTGGGGCACAAATCACCATGGAGTTCGTATACGAAGTCGAAGGCGCCGCCAAGCCGTCGTGCGTGGCCGAGGTCATCTACCGTTACTACGCGTGACCGACTCACATGAGTGAATCGGCCACCGCCACCGAACTCGCTCTCGCGACCGTTCTCGAAGCCATCGGTCGGTCACGGCCAGACGAAGAGTGCCTCGTCTTTCGCGACCGACGTTTCACGTGGGCCGATCTCGAGGAACGGACTCGGCGGCTCGCCAACCACCTTCTTTCCGAAGGGCTCGGCTGCCACACCGAGCGAGATCAACTCGATGCTCATGCGTCGGGTCAAGACCACGTGGCGGTCTACCTCCACAACGGCAACGAATACCTCGAGGTCATGGTCGGGGCGCTCAAAGCTCGCGTCGCATCGCTCAATGTCAACTATCGCTACGTCGCCGAAGAGTTGTTGTATCTGCTGCGCGACTCCAACGCCGCGGCGGTAGTGGTGCACAGCCAGTTCGCTCCGACGTTGGCCGAAGTGCTGCCCGAACTCGACTCGCTCCGCGTGATCATCCAGGTTCCCGACGAGTCCGGCAACGAACTCCTGCCCGGTGCTGTCTGGTACGAGCAAGCGCTCGAATCGGCATCACCCGAGCGACCAGCGGTCGAGTGGTCGCCCGACGATCTCTACATGCTCTACACCGGTGGCACCACGGGCATGCCCAAAGGCGTGATGTGGCGCAACGGCGACGCGATGCGCGAGTGCTTTGGCGGTTCGCGCACCGCGACGACCGTCGAAGAATTCGTCGCCGACGCCGACACCGGTCTTCGCGCTCTCCTCGCTCCCCCATTTATGCACGGCGCCGGGCACTGGATGAGCTTTCGCACGTGGCTCGGCGGAGGAACCGTCATCGTCCAAGACGTCACCGACCGGCTCGACCCAGCCGACATCTGGCACACCATCGACCGCGAACGGGTGAACTTCCTGCTCATCGTCGGCGATGCGTTTGCGCGTCCACTGCTCGACGAACTCGATCGAGGGACCTATGAACCCAATTCGCTGGTCATGCTCCTCTCGGGAGGCGCACCGCTTTCGGCGCCACTCAAAGACGAGTTTCTCACCCATCTCCCGACCGTGATGATCGTCGACGGCCTCGGCTCATCCGAGGCCGGCGGACAGGTGTCGCATGTCTCGACGGGCGGCGGAGCGACCACCGGCACCTTTCCCATGGCCGACGACAACGTCGTGCTCTCGGCCGAACTCGACGGCTTGCTTCAACCCGGCGACGACGAGATCGGCTGGCTCGCCAAGCGCGGACGTCTCGCGCTGGGCTATCTCGGAGATGCCAAAAAGTCCGCTGCCACGTACCCCGTGGTCGACGGCGTTCGCTATGCGGTCCCCGGCGACCGGGCTCGATTGCTCGATGACGGCGTCGGCGGCCCGGGGATCGTCGAGTTGCACGGTCGAGACTCGGTGACGATCAACTCCGGCGGCGAGAAGATCTTCGCGGAAGAAGTCGAGGCGGCGATCAAGGCCCACAGCGCGATCTACGACTGTGTCGTGGCCGGCAGGCCGAGCGACCGTTGGGGCAGTGAGGTCGTGGCGATCGCACGGATCCGTGACGGCTTCGAGGCAACCGACGATGAACTGTTGGCCGAGGCACAACGCCACATCGCTCGCTACAAGCTGCCCAAGCTGATCATCCGCGTCGACGAGATCCAACGATCACCGAGCGGCAAGGCCGACTACCGCTGGGCACGCGAGGTCGCCGTCGGGTGACGATTCCCCACATCGATGCCGCCTCCGTCGACGGCCTCCTCACGTGGGCCGGCGTTGTCGACTCGATCATCGAGGGGTCTCGGCTGGGCGAACCGCTCATCGACGACACGCTGCTGCGCCGCGACGGCGACACCCTGCTGTCTCGTTCGGCGTGGATCAACGGACTCGGCATCGCCGTCAAGTCCGCCACGGTCTTCCCAGACAACGCTTCCTCCGGCATGCCAGCGGTCAACGGGTCCGTCTCGTTGTTCGACGATTCGACGGGCCAGCTGAACGCAACACTCGACTTTCACCTCGTGACGAAGTGGAAGACCGCAGCGGACTCGTTGCTCGCAGCACGCCGACTCGCACGCCCCGACGCTCAACGCGTGCTCATCGTCGGAGCGGGTGCAGTCGCGTCGTCGATGATCGACGCCTACCGGAGTTCGTTTCCGGATGCTGATGTCGCTGTGTGGAACCGGACCTCCGAGCGCGCCGAGCAGCTCGCTCGAACCCACGCCGTCGAGGCGGTTCGGGATCTCGAGTCGGCTGTTCACCGAGCCGACATCATCTCGACGTCGACGATGGCCATGGACCCATTGATCATTGGCGCACAACTCCGCGACGGCCAGCATCTCGATCTCATCGGCGGCTACCGGCCCGACATGCGCGAGGCCGACGACACGTGCATCCGGCGCGGTCGAGTGTTCGTCGACGCTCGGGCCTCAGCCCGCGACGTGGGCGACATCTGCCAGCCTGTCGCTTCCGGAATTCTCGACGACGCCTCCATCGTTGCCGACTTCACCGATCTGGATTCAGGTCTCTTCGAGCGTCGAACCGACGACGAGATCACCGTGTTCAAGAATGCCGGTGGAGCCCATCTGGATCTGATGGTGGCGCGTCACATCGAAGCCCTCGTGCGCGAGTCGACAGCCGCCGACTGCCGCGATTGAACGCGCCGGACTTCATTTTTCACCACATGATGCGAATCGGGTGTTCTATGGTCTCTGGCGGTACCCCGAACCTCAGCCGGGGACAGAGCAAAAAGGTGGGCCCACATGGGAATTCTCGACAAACTCAAAGGCGAACTCGTCGACATCATCGAGTGGATCGATGACTCGCGTTCGACACTCGCGTGGCGCTTCCCTCGCTACCAGAACGAGATCAAGAACGGTGCACAGCTCATCGTTCGCGAAGGCCAGAAGGCCGTCTTCGTGTATCGCGGCGCGCTCGCCGATCAGTTCGAGCCAGGCGCGTACGAACTGAAGTCCGAGAACTTGCCGATCCTGTCCACGTTGCAGGGCTGGAAGCACGGGTTCGATTCGCCGTTCCGCAGCGAGGTCTATTTCATCAACACCCGCCCGGTCACCGACCTGCGCTGGGGAACGCCTCAGCCGGTCACCGTTCGCGACCCTGACTTCAAGATGGTGCAGGTCCGCGCCAACGGTTTGTGCGTCGTCAAGATCGCCGACGTCGAGATCTTTCTGAAAGAGGTGATCGGCACCGACTCCGCAGTCGAAGTCGACGAGATCGCAGAACTGCTCCGACGGGTCATCTCGATGGCGTTCTCCGACATGGTGCTCGAAACCGGTCTCGGTGCGATCGACCTCCAAGGACAGCAGGTCTCGCTGTCGGGCAAGCTCGCCGAGTTCGTGCAGGAACGCGTGGACGACGAGTTCGGTCTCGAGGTCCCCGAGATGACGATGAACATCTCGCTGCCCGACGAGATCACGGCCGCAATGACCAAGGGGGTGGCGAAGGGTGTCGAAGCGTCTGGTTTCGTCGAAAACGTCGATCTCAACAAGTACCAGCAGGCTCAAGCCGCCGATGCAATGCTCGCCGCCGCTCAGAACGAAGGCGGATCGGTGATGGGCGACATGATGCAGATGGGCATGGGCGTCGCGATGGCCGGAACGATGGCGAACCAGATGGGTGGCATGGGCGGACAACCACAACAAGCCGCACCACAGGCAGCAGCGCCCGCGGCAGGCCCCCCGCCGCTTCCGGGCCAGAAGATGTTCCACGTCGACCACGGCGGCAACCCCGGCGGCCCGTACAACATGGCGCAGATGCAGCAGGGCATTCAGAGCGGCCAAGTGACCGGCACGACGCTCGTGTGGGCCGAGGGTATGGCAGCGTGGGGGCCAGCGCAGGCAGTACCCGAACTGCAGGCAATGTTCTCCGCTCCCCCGCCGATGCCACCGACGAACCCCACGCCGCCGCCCGTCCCGCCGACACCCGAAGGTTCGTGAGGCAATGACGGACGGTCCTCCGCCGATCCCTGGTCAGACGCCGCCCCCACCAAGCCCGAGCGGCGCACCTCCACCCATCCCGGCACCGGGTCCGTCGGCTGCGCCCCCGCCCATGCCGTCACCACCAACCGGCACCGAACCGACTGCTCCATCGGCACCTCCATCGGGACCGAACTTCGGCTCTGCGGCACCGGATCCGAACCGCTCGATGGCCATGAAGCACGACACCGAGAGTTCACGCACGTACCCGTGCGAAGCGTGCGGCGGCGAACTTCATTTCGACATCGCTACGCAGCTGCTCAAGTGCCAGCACTGCGGGAACACCCACGAGTTGGTCGAAGTCAAAGGCGATGTCCGAGAGCGCGATCTACGCGAAGCGCTCAAGCTCGTGCGCGATGGCAAGGTCAGCCACACCGCGAATTTCCTGACCGATGAAAAGGAAGTGGTGTGTCAGAACTGTGGCGGGCACACGACCTTCACCGGCAGTCTCACAGCGGACAAGTGCCCGTACTGCGCCACACCGATCCAGCGCGACGATGTGCACGCGGCCCCCGAGCGACTCCCGGTCGACGCGGTACTTCCGTTCTCGATCGACGACGAGGCTGCAGGTGAGCTGATCGAGAAGTGGATCAATGGCCGATGGTTTGCTCCCTCTGAATTCAAGACCTACGGACGCACCGGGTCGTTCAAGAGCGTCTACATGGCGTACTTCACCTACGACGCGAACACGTCGACGCGGTACCGCGGGCAACGTGGCGTCACCCGCACTCGCACGGTCGGTCACGGCGACAATCGACGCACCGAGACCTACATCGAGTGGTACCCCGCCGCAGGCGTCGTCTCGAACAGCTTCGACGACATTCCCGTGCTCGCCAACACCGGCTTCGAGAAGAAGCGCATCGACAAGCTCGAACCCTGGCCAACGGAAACCGCCAAGCCGTACTCCGCCGAATACGCGGCCGGTCACCTCGCTCGAACGTACGACAACGACGTCGAGGAGTGCCTCGACGAGGCCACCACTCGGATGGAAGACGGCATCCGCAGCACGATCCGCCAAGACATCGGCGGCAGCCAGCAGCGCATCAACCACATGGACATCTCGTGGCGGGAGATGGGCTACAAGCACATCCTCTTGCCGCTGTGGCTGCTCACCGTCATCTACGACCAGCGTCCTTTCCAGGTGTACATGAACGGCGTGACCGGTGAGATCCATGGCGCCCGCCCCTACAGCAAGGTCAAGATCGCTGCGGCGATCGCCCTGGCGGTGGTTCTACTCATCGTCATCATCGTGGCCGTGTCAGTTTCCGGAGGCGGATCCGGATGATCACCGCGCTGCTCGTCCTCGCGGTGGTGGGCGTCGTCGGCTTCGGTGTGGCCCTTGCCGTGAGGTCGAAGCAAGAGTTCAGCGAGCAGAACCAAGTGGTTCCCGGGCGCCCGTCGCCCGCTCCTGCGAGCTGGGCCGGCGCTCACAGCCGAGAAGCCAAGCTTCATCGACGCCTCGGCGATGCCGTCAAAGGCGCACACCAGAACCCCCGGTTCGTCGAACTCGGGCTCGCCGCCCAAATGACCGCCATCGATGCGGAGGCACTCGCGATCGACGAACGACTCGTCGCTGCAGCCGCGCTGCCTGTAGCGCACCGCGATGGCGCCATCGACCAGCTGGAGACCAAGGTCGACGAGCTCGAGGCGACGATCGTCGAACTGGTGACCAGCGTGACGGTGGCCGACTCGAAAGAGCAGCTCGAGGTCGCGGTGTCGGCCGCAGACCTCAAGCTGCAGGCGCTCGCTCAAGCACGCGCTGAGGTCGAGCAGATCGATCGACAGGTCGCCGGGACCGACGCGATCGCCGATCAGGTCGTCCGGCAAACACAGCCCCCGCCACCGCTGCCTCCACCCAACCCCGAGACGGGCACGGCATCGAGCTGACACCGCTCGTAGCCTGACGTGGTGACTTCGTCGTCAACGCCATCCGAACAGCCTCGTCGCCGGTGGGACACCGACGCGCTCCCCGAAGGTGATGAGAAGGTCGCCGCCGTACGCGACATGTTCGATGCGATCGCACCGAAATACGATCGACTCAACCGAATCATCTCGTTTCGGCTCGACGTTCGGTGGCGGAAGCGTGCCATCCGCGAGTTCGCGCTCGGACCGGGCAGCTCAGTCCTCGATCTTGCGAGCGGTACCGGCGATCTGTGCATCGATCTCGAGGCTGCCGGCCTGCGGCCGATCTCGATGGACTTGAGCTTCGGCATGTTGAGCGCTGACCGGTCGGGTGTACCGCGAGTGCAGACCGACATTCTTCGTCTTCCCGTCCCCAACGGTTCGGTTGACGGCGTCACGTGTGGTTTCGCTCTGAGGAATCTCGCCGACCTCGGAGACTTCTTCCACGAGCTTGGCCGCGTCGTTCGCCCCGGCGGGCGCATCGCGCTGCTCGACGTCAGCACCCCACCCAACCGCCTGCTCCGTTTCGGCAACAACATCTACTTCGGCAAGGTCGTTCCGAAGATCGGCGCAATGCTCTCCGACGGCGCTGCCTACAGCTATCTCCCGAAGAGTGTCGCGTATCTCCCGGAGCCTTCCGAGATGGTCGCGATGCTGGCCAGTGCCGGATTCTCCGACTCGACACACCAGCAACTCAGTGGCGGCCTCACGCAACTCATGGTCGGCACCCGAGACTGACGCTCGATGCGCGCCGTCACCCGTCCGCTGAACGAGTTCGTCGACGAGGTCCCTGACCTCAACGACATCGCCGGAGACGACGGTCTGCTGTTCGTGCGCGGGGGCGAGGGGCTCGCCGGGCGCGGCACTGCCGTGCGAGTTCCGATCGACGACGCCACCCAGTTCCTGCAGTCTTTCGATCACGACAGCACGATCGACGAAGCGGCTCCGGTCGCCGTCGGAAACGTCGGCTTCCTCCCAGGGTCCAACAGCGAGCTCGTCGTCCCCGAGGTCGCCGTCGTCAATCGCGATGGCCAAGCATGGGTTACCGCGATCGACGGCGCCGACGTCGAGTCGGCCCTCGCGGCACCCGCCGAACCGCGCCCGGTCGCCCCGGCCTGGCGACTGAACCAGCTGACGACGACCGATCACTACCTCGCCGCCGTCGCCGCAGCACGTGATGCAGTGCGATCCGGTGCGCTCACCAAGGCAGTGATCGCTCGCCCGATCGAGGTTCGCGCCGACGCGCCCATCTCGGTTCACGCCGTGCTGCGTCGCCTCAAAGCCACGTTTGCGTCGAGCTATCGCTTCTCGATCGATGGGTTCGTCGGAGCCTCACCCGAACTCCTGATCGCGGTCGACGGCGCGTCCGTCCGTTCGCACCCGCTCGCCGGCACCACACCACGAACCGGCAACGTCGAAGCCGACCAGCGCCTCGCTGCCGAACTCCAAGCCAGTGCCAAGAACCAGATCGAGCATCGCGTCGTCATCGACGACGTTCACGACCGTCTCTTGCCATTCGTGAGCTACCTCGACGAGGAGCCGGAGCCGTCGGTGATCACGGTCGCCAACGTGCAGCATCTGGGAACCCGCCTCGAAGGGATGCTGAGCCAACCTTCACCATCGGTGATCGAGCTCGTTCGAGTCTTGACGCCGACGCCGGCGCTGGGCGGGCATCCTCGTGAGGCCGCGATCGAGCTCATCGAACGTGTCGAGGGATTCGAACGAGGGCGCTACGGAGGCGCCATCGGGTGGGTTGACGCACGCGGCAACGGCACGTGGGCTGTTGCCATTCGGTGCGCCGAGTTCAGCGCAGACCGCCACTCAGCGCGCCTGGTGGCGGGCGGCGGAATCGTTGCCGACAGCGAGCCGCTCGCCGAACTCGCCGAGACCCAAGCGAAGTTTCAGGCGATGCTCTCAGCGATCATCCGCCCCTGATCCGGGCGAGCCGACCACGAACCGTGAGATCTTGCGCGACTTTCTGACGCGTCGTGTCGTCCCTCAAGCAGCTGCCTCCGCCAGGCAGACGATCTCCCATGCACGCTCGCTTCCAACTCCCCGCCAACCGCCTCGTCCTGCTTGCCGTTCTCCTCGGTCAAGTCGCCACCGTGGCCGCGCTCGTCATGATCTCGGGTCAGATCACCTCGCGAGCCGAAGCTGAGCACGCTGATGCACTGTTGGCCGCCGCTGCGACGGAGTCGGTCGACCGACTCGATGCACACATCGCTCCCGTCGAGCTCTTCGTCACGTTCGCGGCGTCGCTCGGATCTGATCCTGGTGTCACCGACGACGCACTGAGCGACGCTTTTCTCGAGGCACTCGAAGTCTCACCGCAGCTCGCTGGTGTGTACATCGCCAGCCTCGACGGCGACTTCAACTACGTCAACCGGACGGAGGACGGTTTCCGTGCAAAGAACATCGCGGTCAACGGCGATGCTCGCGACACCCAACTCGTCTTCTACGACGACGATGGCCGAATACAGCGCGAGGAGACCGACCCCACCGACACGTACGACCCGACCGCACGACCGTGGTTCATCCAGGCCGAATCCTCCCCCAGGCAACTGATCTGGACCGAGCCCTACGTCTTCTTCACCTCTCGTGAACTCGGCGTGACCGTGGCGACCACGGTCGAGCGCGAGGGGCGGATCATCGGTGTGGTCGGCGCCGATATCGAACTCGGATCGCTTTCGGAGTTCTTGCTCTCGCTGCCGAGCAGCGATTTGGCCGGCACGGTCATCACCAACGAGGCGGGCACCGTCATCGCCCACCCCGACCCGGCGAAGATCCAGGCCGCGGACGGCGACGGCTACCGGACGGTCAACATCGATGAGCTCGACGATCAGTTCGCCATCGCCGCCCACAACTCCCGCCCGGCCGTCCCGAACATGGACGAGGCCTCGATCACCGCGTTCGAGAGTCCAGGCAACGAAGGCGCTCGAGCCGCATCACGATCGATCGCAATCGGCGACGACCTGTGGTCGGTGAGCGTGTTCGGCGAGGAGAAGACGATCGTCGGAGACTTGGCCGAGGCGCGAACCAATGAGCGCAACGTCGCCGTCGCCGTGGGCGCAATCGCCTTGGCACTCTTCGGGTGGATTGCTTGGCGGGTGACCCGGCCGATCCAGAACCTTCAGCGGCGCGCTCGCGAAAGCGAAGTGGCACTCGAACGGGTTGGCCGGATCATCGAGTCGTCCCACAACGAGGTCTACATGTTCGACGCGGAGACGTTGCAGTTCTCACTCGTCAATCAGGGAGCGCGCGACAACCTCGGCTACGCGATGGAAGAGATGCTCGCACTCACGCCATTTGACGTCGCACCCGATCTGCCTGCCGACGCATTTCGAGCCACACTCGAACAGCTCCGCAGCCAGCAAGCTCACACCGCCGTCTTGCGGGCGATTGCCCACCGCAAGGACGGCTCGACGTACCCGGCCGATTGCAGCCTCCAGTACCACGGCGATGAGTCGCCACCCGTCTTCGTCGCGATCGTGCAAGACGTCACGGACCGCGAGGCCGACCAGGCCGAACTCGAGCGGCACCGCAACAGTCTCGAGAGCTCAGTTGCGCTCCGCACAGCCGAGCTCCTCGCCGCGAACGAACAGCTCGAACGAGAGGCGATCGAACGACGTCTGCTCGAGGCCGAACTCCAGCGTCAGGCGGATCACGACCGGTTGACGGGACTCCCGAACCGCCACTTCCTCGAGCGACTTTTTCCGGACGCGCTCGGCCAGACCGACGACGGCACGCGCATCGCGCTCGTGTTCATGGACCTGAACGGCTTCAAGTACGTCAACGACACCCTCGGGCATCCGGCCGGCGACAAACTCCTGACCGAAGTCAGCGCACGGTTGCGTGAGCTCGTACGCTCGCGCGACACGCTCGTTCGACTCGGCGGCGACGAATTCGCGCTGTTGATCGAAGATGCGAGCGACACCACCTGTCATCACGTTCTCGAACGGCTCAAGCGCGCGTTCCAGCAACCATTCGTGCTCGACGAACACCCTTTCCACATCGGGATGAGCATGGGCGTCGCACTGTCCACCGAACGAGCCGAAGACAACAGCTTCGAGGAACTCGTGCGGCGCGCCGACGTGGCGATGTACCGCTCGAAGAAGGACGGTGTCGCCGTCAGCTTCTACGACACCGAGGCCGACCAGCGCATTCAAGAGTGGTCGTGGCTCGAGCGCCAGCTCCGCGAAGCAATCGACAACGACGAGTTCGAGTTGCGATATCAACCGATCCTCGACCTGGAAACCAAGGAGATCGTTGCAGCCGAAGCGTTGCTTCGGTGGCACCATCACGACCGCGGCCTCGTGATGCCGAACGACTTCATCCCCGTGGCCGAAGAAACCGGCTTCATCGTCGCGATCGATCGATGGGTACTCGCCACCGCGATCAGGCACGCCGCGCAGTCTTCGTTCGCGGTCGCGGTCAACATCGCTCCCCGCACGCTCTTGAGTCCCGGATTTGTCGAACACGTCCGAGCGTCCCTCCTCGCACACGAGTTGCCAGCTCACCAACTGCACATCGAAGTCACCGAACGGGCCCTCGCACACCCCGAGACCACACAACCGGTGCTCGTCGCGCTCGCCGACCTGGGGATCAAGCTGGGTATCGATGATTTCGGCACCGGGTACTCCTCGCTCACGTATCTCCAGCACTACCCGCTCAGCACACTCAAGCTCGATCAGAGTTTCATGGAGATGCTCGGAAGCGACGAGAAGGCCGGGTCCATCGCCAAGGCAGTGATCCACCTCGCTCACTCGCTGCATCTCACCGTGGTAGCCGAAGGAGTCGAAACGATCTCCCAACAGCAGTGGCTCGAGGAGAACGCGTGCGATGCCGCGCAGGGCTACCTGTTCGCCTACCCGATGCCCCTGGCCGGGTTCACGCATGAGCTCGACCGGCAACACAGACCGAAGCGACACCTCAAGTCGCTCGACAGCCTGCTCGACGGCTCAGCGAGCTAACGCCGGCGTCAACGCTGCGCCGCGAGCGCCGACGCCACGGCGACGTGGATGGCCGCATGATCAGCCACGTTTCGCTCCCGATCCGACGCCACCCGGCACACCCACGGGCCGGGCTCGTCGAGCTGAGCGATCAACTCGTCGGCACTCGACACCGTTGACGTGGCCAATCCGTGTGCCGACGCCAACGCGAGCACATCGGTTCCGAGCGGGGTGCCGAACAGCTGCTCGAACCGAACACTGTCGAGCGCGTCGGCCTGCGGCAGGAACGAGAAGATCCCTCCCCCGTCGTTGTCGACGACAACGACGCGCAGATCCACACCGCGAGCCGCGAGCGCGAGGAGTGCGTTGCTGTCATGCACGTATGCGAGATCGCCGATCAGAACGAACTCGGGCATCGAGTTCCCGCGAGCCAGCGCTCGCCCCAGCGCCGTCGACATCACACCGTCGATACCGTTCGCACCACGGTTGCTGTGGGCGCGCGCCGCAACACCACCAAACCATTCGAGATCGCGGACTGGCATCGACGACGACACCGTCAGCCCGCTCCCGGCTGGAGCGTGCTCGGCCAGCACACGCGCGACCGTCGGCTCAGGCAGCCCCGGTGCGGTCGCACACCACTCCTCGATCGCCTGAGTGGCGAGTCGTTCGGCGCATTGCCAGTCAGCGAGCCATCCTTCGTCCGGAGCGGACCGCTCGACACTCAGCAGATCGTCGAGCGAACAGATTGCCGCAACGTTATGCGCAGGGTCGATACGGCCCGGCCCGCCCACCTGCACGAGCGTCACGTCGGGAGAGGCCGTCAACTGCGCCAACGGCTTCGAGGTGGACGGTCGGCCGACCCGAACCACCACATCAGGGCGGTGTGCGGCAGCAAACGACTCGTCACGAAGCATCGCATCGATCGTGGTCACCGTGCTCACATCGCGCAGACCACTCAGCGGGTCGGCAACGATCGGCCATGCGGTGCGTTCATGGAGCTCGATGATCTGCGCTCGATCGACCCCATGGCGGCCGCCAACCAGAATCAGCCCGCGTGGCGAGGCGGCTGCATCGGGCAATTTCACAGTCTGCGAACCGGGGTGCCTCGCCGACGCCGTTGCCGGTTCGACCGGCTCGGGAAGCTCACACGCGTTGCCGAGCAGCGGTTCGCGAAACGCCAGATTGAGCTGCACTGGACCGCGAACCGAATGCGACCACGCCGACATTGCCAGAGGCCGCCAATCGCCACTGGTCGATGCCTCCGGAACGCCAGGGTCGCGGAACCAGGTGACGTGGCGTCCGTAGAGCTCGAGTTGATCGATGGTCTGCGGTGCACCGACACCGCGCAACTCTTCGGGACGGTCTGCGGTGAGCACGATCATCGGCACCTCGGACAGTCCGGCCTCCACAACCGCTGGCAGGAAGTTCGCAGCGGCGGTCCCGCTCGTACACAGCAACAACGCGGGCGCAGCGCCGTCACCCGAACCGAGACCGAGCGCAACGAAGCCAGCAACGCGTTCATCGTGCACGACGTGCAGGTTGATCTCGGTCCGAGCCGCGATCGCAATCGCCATCGGAGTCGACCGAGAGCCGGGGGCCACCACGCCATGAGTAACACCGAGGCGGATCCACTGGTCGATCAGCGTTGCGCAGAACGTCGCTTGGACATCGGGGGCCGGGGCCATCGCGAGAGTGTCGACCATCGATCTACGACGATACGGCCCTACTGTGGTCGGCGTGGTGACCGACACGACATCCTCCCCGACCGAAATCTCCAGCGATCGCCCGACGATCACGATCGACATCTACTCCGACGTCGTGTGCCCGTGGTGCTACATCGGAAAGCGCCGGTTCGAGAAGGGCATGGCGATGGCACTTGCGGCCGCCGACGGCGACCTCGGCGTCGACTTCGACATCGCGTTCAAGCCATATCAGCTCGATCCCACGGCAGCGCCGGGCGTCGCTGGTCCCGTCCTCGATGCCTACGCCAAGAAGTTCGGCGGGGTCGATGAGGCCGAGCGGATCATCGGCACGGTCCCCGCGACGGCGGCCGACGAAGGTCTTGCATTCCGAATGGATCGGGCGCTTCGAGCAAACACGCTGCTTGCCCACCGGCTCATTTGGTGGGCCGAACAGCCCGGGTCACCTGTGAGCCAGGACGCGATGAAGGAACGGCTTCTGCAGGCGTACTTCATGGATGGGACCCACGTCAGTGACGCTGACGCGCTGGCGGACGCGGCGGCCGACATCGGCGCCGATCGAAGCCAGGTGTTGGCGTTTCTCGAATCGACCGACGGCACGGCTGAAGTCGCAGCCGAACTCGACCACGCTCGCGACAACGGCATCACCGCCGTTCCGACCTACGTCTTCAACGATCAATGGGCGGTACCGGGCGCCCAAGACGCTGAAACGTTCGCAAAAGTGCTCGGACGCATGGCCGAACGAGCGCTCACGACCGAATGACCGGCCGCATCGTCTTCGCGCACGGATTCACGCAGACCGCACGTACGTGGGACACGGTCGTCGACCTCCTCCCAGCCGGGCTCGACCCACTTGCCGTCGACCTCCCCGGCCATGCAAGCGCCAGCGAGGTCACCACCGATTTGTGGGGAGCCGCGACACGCGTGGTCGACACCGGCGGGCCGGGCATCTACGTCGGCTACTCGATGGGCGGACGGGTGGCGCTCCACGCTGCACTCGCCCGACCTGATCTCGTCGAACGACTGGTCTTGATCGGCGCCACCGCCGGAATCAGCGACGACGCCGAACGCTCACTACGTCGAGCGAGCGACATTCGACTCGCTGACCACGTCGAACAGATCGGAGTGGAGGAATTCGTCGACGAGTGGTTACAGAACCCACTGTTTGCGGGTCTGAGTGCACACACGGATCAGCGCGACGACCGAGTCCGCAATTCAGCCACCGGTCTGGCGTCAAGTCTGCGCACCTGCGGTACCGGGTGCCAGGAACCTCTGTGGGAACGGCTCGGCGAGGTTTCATGCCCGACACTGCTCCTGGTCGGCGAACGCGATCACAAGTTTCGGGAGCTCGCTGACCGACTCGCTGCCGGCATCGATGACGCTCGGGTCGAGGTGATCGGTGGTGTCGGCCACAGCGTGCATCTGGAGGCGCCTGAGGCAACCGCTCAGGCCATTCAGAAGTTCTCGCAGAACTGACGGTTTCTTGGCGGCCAACCAAGCCGTCAGGCTCCGATCACGAGTCCCAAGGTCGTTGCCAAACCGAACGCCAACTGCAACCGACCGGTACTGCCCAATACCTCGATCAGCTCGGTCCCTTTGGCCCCGCGCAGTACGACACCGATCGGACCAATCGCCAATGGGGCGGCAGCGAAGCCAATGAGCGCCAGCGAGCGATCGAACGCGGCGACGACGAGGAGCGCGAATGCCGCGATGATCAAGATCACGAAGAACCAACGCGTCCGCTGTTCGCCGAGGCGCACCGCCAACGTGAGCTTGCCGACCTCGCGGTCGGTCGGAATGTCGCGCAAGTTGTTGATGACGAGCAACGCACACGCCAATGCTCCAGCAGCACACCCCATCAGAACCGACAGCGAGGTCACCGACTCCACGGCCGCGTACGTGGTGCCGACGGTGGCAACCAGCCCGAAGAACACGAACACGAAGATCTCACCCAGCCCCATGTATCCGTAGGGTCGCGAGCCTCCCGTGTAGAACCATCCGGCAGCGATCGACGCAGCTCCCGCTGCGAGCAACCAGAGACTCGTCGTCAATGCGATCGCCAACCCCGCAACCGCCGCCACCCCGAATGCAGCGAAGGCCGCCTTCTTGACCGACGAGGGCGAGGCCAGCCCGCCTGCCACCAATCGTGCTGGTCCGACTCGAACATCGTCGGTGCCGCGAACACCGTCGCTGTAGTCGTTTGCGTAGTTGACACCAACCTGTAGGGCGAGGCTCACGACGAGCGCGAGCCCGACACGCCACCACACCGGGCCGGCTCCATCAGCCGATACCACGACACCCTCGCTCCCCCATCCGAACCAGCCCTGCTCGCGGGGTACGTCGATTGCACACGCTGCGCCCAACGCAACGGGGACGACCGCTGCAGGCAACGTTCGTAGGCGGGCTCCGATCAACCAACGGTTCATGTGTACGCCATGATGGGGGCGATGTCGCCCGCGCGCCAACCAGCACCGGAGGTTCGATGCCTCGACTGATCGCCATCGACCGGCCCGGCGGGCCAGAATTCGTCGACGAACTTCGGTCGATCTGGGACAACGGCGACGCCGCCTTCCCCGTTGATCAGCGCCTGCCCGCCGCTGCCCGACAAGAACTCCTGCGCGAGATGCGTGTCGGCGACGACGTCGAGCCCGGCGACGCGCTCGTCGTGGCGACCAGCGGGTCCACCGGAGACCCCAAAGGGGTTGTGCTGACCCACACCGCAGTTGCAGCGTCGGCCGAGGCGACCAGCGCACGACTCGAGGTCACCAGCGAGGACCACTGGCTTGCCTGCCTTCCGCTGTCGCACGTCGGCGGTCTCTCTGTGGTGACCCGCAGTCTTCACCTCGGCACCCGGCTGACCGTCCTGCCGGCGTTCGAACCCGGCATCGTCCAGAGAACAGGTGCCAGCCTCGTATCGCTCGTGTCAACAGCCCTGCAGCGCATCGACCCGTCGACGTTTCGAACGATCGTTCTCGGCGGCGGTCGACCACCTGCCGACCGCCCGGCGAACACCGTCACAACGTACGGGATGACCGAAACGGGAAGCGGCGTGGTCTACGACGGCGTACCACTCGACGGTGT
>CALICC010000144.1 GCA_938049325.1 uncultured Ilumatobacter sp.
TGCTGGCCGTCCTCATCGTGCTCGAGTCCGCTCGCGCCCTCTACTACTGGTACCCGCTGTTCGGCCTGATCACCGACGGCCGGCTCTCGGGCCTCGGGCGTCTGATCTGGCCGCTCCTCACCATGGGCTCGCTGTACTCGATTCTGCGCCAGCCATGGTTGAACCGCCGCGGACTCGACCCGCTCGTGTTCACCACGATCGCCCTCATCTCAGCGAGCTTCATCTGGTCGGTCGACATCGGGAAGTCGTTGTACCAGGCCATCGTCCTGTCCGCTGTAGTCGCCTGCGGCGCGTTCTTGTCGATCTCGTTCTCACGCAAGGAGTTCGTCGTGCTCGCATCGAACGTTCTTGCTGCTGTGTGCGCGGTCAACTTGGTCGCCATCGCCGCCGGCATCGACAACGGCACCAACCAGACCACCGGCTTCTTCGAGCACAAGAACATCCTTGGCCTCGCTGCGGCCGTCGCCGTCCTGCTCGTCGTTGCTCGCCTGGCGACAGGGGACCGCACCCGGCTCGTTCGGCTCTCCTTCGTCGTCACGACCGCCGCACTATTCCTCTCCGGATCACGGACCTCTCAGCTCGGCACGCTCATCGCCGTCATGTTGGTCGTCTTGATCGGCGTCCGACGTCGCAGCCAGCCCGCAGCCATCGCGCTCGCTGCGCCGATGACCGCCCTGTTCGTCTTGGCCTTGCGCGCCGTGGGCGGCGTCTCCGCGATCCTCGTCGCGAGCGGCAAGTCGACCGACCTCACCGGACGCACCGAGATCTGGGAGAAGGTCACCTCGCTCATCGAAGAGCGCCCAGCGAGCGGACTCGGGTTTCTGGCCTATTGGCGCGATGGCGCGCTGCCCGACGGCACGCCATCAGGCGTCCAAGAGTTCGGGCTCCGCTCTGCGCACAGCGGCTATCTCGAAGCAGCCTTGGGTGCCGGCATCCTCGCCGGCGTTCTCGTCGCCCTCACGCTCATCGTGTTGGTCGTGCGCGGGTTCCGGCGATCAACATCCGCGTCGCCTGACTCCGCCGACATCGCACTCTTCTCGATCGCGTTGGTCACCGCCATCGTCAACGTGTCCGAAACGCTCTTCCCCGCAACCTCTCGAACGCTGCTCACCCTCATGATCGTCATCCTCAGCGCCGGGCCGACCATGCGCGCCCGACAGTGACATGCCTCCCATGACGCCCACCAAGGAGGCCGAGGCCCACGCCACCGACGAGACGTACGGCAAAGACACCCGCTGGTCGTTCGCGATCTTCCTGACTCGTTCGCTGTCGTCGCTCGTCTTCGTGCTCGCCACCTCGCGGGCGCTCGGCAGCGCAAGCTACGGATCGCTCGCTGCGCTGTCGGCGGCCACATCGATGGCAGCGGTGCTCACCACGAGCGGACTCGCCCACGCCGCCACGATGTACGCGTCGAGGTCGCCCAGCGGCGGCGGCACCATCCTGCGATCCGGGCTTCGTGCCGCCGGACTTGCCGCAATCGTCGTGACGATCGGCTTCCTGCTCCTGTCGTCGATGTTCGACGGGATCACCCTCGCTGCGGCAGCAGGCCTCTTTGCCGCCGACGTCCTCGTTGCCGGATTCGCCGAGATCGTTGCCTCCACCCTCATTGGACTCCAGCGATTCCGCGCCGCAGCCGCGATCTGGATCACCTACGCAGCCGGGCGTGGCGCCGCAGCCCTCGCGATCGTCTTGCTCGACGACGTCTCGCTGCAGGGCGCGACCACGCTGGCCGTCGTCGGTTCACTCGCGACGATCCCCGTGTCGATCGCGGCCGCCCGCAAGGCCGGCACCGAACCGGGGAGCAACATCAGCTCGGCCGACCTGGTCAAGTCAGGCGGCATCTTCACCACGGGCAACCTCGTCTCCCGACTCAACAACGACTTCGACAAACTGCTCCTGGCGTCGAGGCTCGGATCGGTCAGCAGCGTCGGCACGTACGCAGTCGGCTACCGACTCGTCGAGTACTCCCTGCTTCCTCTGACCGCGCTGTCCGCTGCTGCCTACCCACGCATGTTCCGCGCCGGCGAACAGAGCGGAGCGTCGGCACGCGACCTCGCCCGACGCCTGGCCACGCTCTATGTCGGCACCGGCCTCGTCCTCACCGCCGGCCTCTTCGTCGGCCGCGAGCTGACCGAGTGGGTGTTCGGCTCCAGCTACGGCGACCTCTCCACGGTGATCACCATGCTGCTCGGTCTCCCGGTCATCCGAGCGATGGTGAACCTGCTGGGCGAACCACTCACGGGCAGCGGAAACCATCGCCGCCGCGTGCTGATCATGGTTGCAGCAATGATCGCCAACCTGACCGTGAACCTCGCACTCCTCGACCGCATCGGGTGGCGAGCCGCGGTGTGGGCGACCTACGCGTCAGAGATCACTCAACTCGTGCTGCTCGTCGCGGTCACCGCGCACCTGCACCGTCAGGAGTCGCGGGCAGCGGCCGCAGCGAACACGTCGGCGTGAGCGTCGAGCCACGGCCCGAGTCGATACGCACGCGACCACTCCAGCGCCCGTGATCGTCGGTCGGGCAACGCCTCGATCAAGTCCGTCTCCGACAACACCGTGCCCGGCGCGACGACAACTCCGCCCGCCGCGAGCACCTCGTCGGTCATCAGATCGCCCTCGAAACCGACCGACACACAACCCGACGATGCCGCCTCGACCAGGGTGGTCGGGAAGCCCTCGCCCTGCTCGGTCAGCGCCAGAATCGAGATGTCGGACACTCGATGGACGAGCGACGGGTCGTCGATCCAACCCAAGAACGTCACCGGCCGATCGACCGCCAGCGACTGCAGGCGCTCCACATCCGGTCCGTCCCCGGCCAGCAACAGCGTGACCGAGTCGTCGGGTGCGACCAAGCTGATGGCGCGATCG
>CALICC010000145.1 GCA_938049325.1 uncultured Ilumatobacter sp.
CGAGCGACGATCTCGTCACGGTTTGATTCATGCTCGCCGCATGTCCACGCCGCGACCTCCACGACTCGCGGATCGCCGTCGTCGAGGGCCTGCAACATGTCGACGCCGGGATGGGTGGCAGCGACCTCAGCGGCACGTCGCCGCACGATGAGGTCGGGGTCGATGAGCGCGATGCGGATCATGTCGTCGGTCAGTTCACCGAGACGCTCTAGGGCGCCGAGCGCTGCGGCGCGCACCGTTGCGTCGGCATCGCTGAGTGCCTCGGTTGCAATGTCGGCCCGACCGGTGTGGCCGGCGATCGTCACCTCTCGACGGCGGGCTGCCGAGGCTTGCTGGTCGCTCATCGTGCGTGGGGCCTCGGCCCGCGTCAGGACTTGAGCAGATCGGTGAGCGTGATGACCACGTAGGCCGAACCGAATGCGATGACGATGGCGGTGACAACTCCGATGATGATCCCCAGCCCTGTACTCGCGATCGCGGCCCAGAGGCGGCGCAGCGGATGCGGCGGCTTGTAGAGCGGGACGGTGGATTCGGCGATGCCGATCGGCACACGTTCTCGGCGAAGTTTCGGCGAGGTGCGTGGTGTTCGGGGGATTGCTCTGGCATTCTTGCGCCAGCCCGCGAACACGAGGGCGGCAATCGCAAGCCCGGCCATCCAACCGGCAGCAGTGGTGAGATCAGTGACCGACACGACAACCCCCATGGTACTCACCGCACCGCGCCAGCGGTGGTGGGCCTGGGTTCCCGCGATGTTGAGCCTGCTCGGGCTCGTCGTGATGGCCGTGAGTGTGTTGATTCCGGCCGACGTGATCGCCACGACGGAGAACTCGCGGCTCGGTGAACAGCAGGCCGCTCCGTACGCCCGCATCCCGGCGTCGGCCGAATCGGTGAACGACCGTGTCGAGTACGGCGAACTCCCCGACGACGTCGAAGTGTTCGACACCGCTGGTGATTTCTTCTTCGTCACGGTGAGCGCCCCTGAGCAGTCGGTGCTGTCGTGGCTCGTCGGCTCGTCCGATCCTGTGGTCGACCTCCTGACCGAGGAGGACCGCAACGGTCGTCGAACGGCGTCGCAGAATCGCGAGATCAGCCTGCAACAGATGCGAACCGCCACGCAGGAAGCGCAGTTCGTTGCGCTCACGGCTGCGGGATACGAGGCGGAGATCAATCTCGGCTCGGTTGTCGTGCAGGACATTCTGTGTCGGGTGCCGGCCGAGGACGGATTCAACTGCGACGAGTCGTTCCCCGCTGCTGACGTGCTCGAGCCCGCCGACACGATCCTCGAAGTCGAAGGTGTCACGATCGCGACGATCGAAGATCTCAGCGCTGCGCTCGAAGGCCGAGCTCCGGGTGACACCATCGACCTGACGATCGACCGTCCAGGTGACGGTGCGCTCGGTGTCACCGTCGAGCTGTCGAGTGATCCGGAGGATCCGAATCGGACGATCGTCGGGTTCCGGCCGTTCGACACGCGTACGGTCGATCTCCCGTTCGACGTGTCGATCGACACCGACGCGGTGGGTGGGCCCTCGGCCGGTCTGGCATTCACCTTGGCGCTGATCGATGAACTGACCGAGGGCGACCTGACGGGCGGGCGCAACATCGCGGTGACCGGCACCATCGGCCTCGACGGGTCGGTGGGGCCGATCGGTGGGCTCGAACAGAAGGTCAGTGCGGTTCAGCAACACGGCGTCGAGGTGTTTCTCGTCCCGGCGGGCCAGATCGAGTTCTCCCCGATCGATCCGGACAATCCCGACGACGGAATCTGTCGAATCCAGTGTCTCAACGCGGCCGGCGACAACGACGTGGTGCTCATCGCAGTCGACAACCTCCAAGAGGCCCTCGACGTGCTGCTTGACCTGGGCGGAGACCCGATTCCGGGCCTCGCTGCAACGTGATCGCACGGTCCGCGTTCGGGCCATTCGCACCGATGCCCTGACCCTCCACCATCTCAGGGTCTGAGACGCGTACCGTTTCGAGTATGGCCATGTCGTTTTCCCGACCCGATCCAGCGTCACCCGCGCAGATCGCCGACGCAACCTTTGCCACGGGCCGTCGCGGTTTCGATCAAGGCGAGGTCCGTGACTTTCTCCGCATGGTGTCGGCCGAGCTCGGCCGACTGCAAGAGCGTCAGGTGTTTCTGGAGCGTGAGCTACAGACCGCGCAGCACAATCAAGACCTCGACCCGTCGCGCCTCGACGACGAAACCCTCACCCGAATGCTCGGTGAGGAAACCGCTCGTGTCCTGAGTGCGGCGAAAGAAAGTGCGCACGAGATTCGTGAAAAGGCCGAGCAGGCCGCCGCACGGATGTTGATGGAGGCCAGCGACGAGTCGACGAGACTGCGCGAAGAGGCCGAGATCGAAGCGTCGCGCCGTCGCGCCGATGCCGCCAACGATGCCGAAGCCGAGTTGTCGATGGCCAAGCAGCAAGGCCGCGAAATGGTCAACGAGGCGCGGGCGTACCGCGAGCGTGTGCTGAGTGAATTGGCTCGCCGTCGCGAACTCGCTCGCGAGCAGATCGCGCAGCTGGTGCATGGTCGCGACCGACTCATGCAGGCGTTCGAACGAGCGCGCCTGGTCGCTGTCGACGTCGTTGCCGAGATGCAGCCGCTCGGTGAGCCCGACGAGTACGTCGATCTCACGCCGTCGACGGGTCCGGTCCCGGTCATGATCGCCCGCGACGCGGCCGAGCGCGCCGACGCAGCGGCCAACGCCGACGTCGGCGCAGCGGCCGACGTTGCTCTCGACGCGGCTGCGGGCGACCTCGACGTCGAGGCCGACGAGATCACGATCTACGACGGGCGCGCCGACGCCGACGATGTCGCGACCGACGCACCGAACGACGTGGCCGACGAGATGGCGGATACCCCAGCCGACGAGACCGTTGCCGACGACATGGCTGAAGGAGACGCCGCTGAGGGCGAGGTCGCTGAGGATCACGCCGAGGACGTCGAAGTGGTCGATGACGCAGCCGACACGGCAACCGAC
>CALICC010000146.1 GCA_938049325.1 uncultured Ilumatobacter sp.
TCGCGGCCCGGGCCCTCTACCAGTCGTGCGGATTCAACACCGCTTGTGAGCACGTCGGCATGTCCAAGACCCTCGTCTGAGCCGACCAGACCACGCGAACCGCCCGGCACCGACGCAGCGACTCCCCGCCTTCTGGTCCGCACCCGTTCTGGTCCACATCGACGTCGGTTTCCGACGCCCGTGTGGACCGGAACGTGTGTGGACCGGAACGTGTGCGGACCGGAACGGGTGCGGACCAGAACAGGTGCGGACCAGAACGGGTGCGGACCGGAACGTGTGCGGACCAGAACGTGTGCGGACCAGAACGTGTGCGGACCAACACGTGCGTGGGCCCGAACGTGTGGGCCCGAACGTGTGGCCTCGGTTCAGAGCACGGCGAGCAGTGCGTTGCTCGGAATGACGTTGGCACCCACAGCACGAACGTCGTCGACGATCTCGCGATCGTTGGTCACGACGATCACCGGCTCGGTGCCAGGCATTGCCGCGACCTCTGAACGAATCATGTCGTCGGCGGTGATGCCTGCTGGCGAGTACAAGACCCGAATCGACCGGCGATGCTGAGCGTGCGCACCGACGACCGACGCGCCGTCGAACACGACGGTGATGTCGGCGTTGACTCGGCGTGCCAGATTCTCGACGCCGGAGATCAACGACGTTCGCTGCTGCTCGAGCGACACGTCGGGCCAGCCGAGCTTGGCCACGTTGTACCCGTCAACGAAGATCGTCGCGCCCGTTCGCACGAGGTGATCGGCTGCGGCTGCCGACGTGGAGATGATGCCGGAGGGAACGGCAAGCGGGCGTCGGGCCGACCCGGGTGCACCCGAGCGAGCTGATCGACTCGATTCAGGCTCGGCCGTCAGCGCTTCGAGCGACGACACGAGCGCCTGCGCCGCATCGAGGGCACTGCGCAGCTCGGCCCGGTCAGGACCGGGCTGGGCCGGGGCTGTGTTTACGGGAGTCGGAGCAGCGGGCCCTGGGGCCGCTCGCTGCTCATGCAGCTCGTCGATGCGGGCCAACGCCGACCGCTCGCGGTCACGAGCGTGGCGCGCCTCGTTGCGCGTGTCGATCAACTCGACGCGCATCTCCTCCACAGCATCGTTCGCCTTGAGAAGGTCGGCATGGAGCAGATCGATCTCGGTGCGCTGCGTGTCGATCAACTCACGCTGCTGCAGCAACTCGACGCGCGTCCGGGCCGCGGCTTGCTCCGCTGCTTGTCGTCGCTTCTCGGCGCGTTTGAGATCGCGCCGCAAGTCGGTCGATTCACGCTCGGATTGTTGTTCGTCGATGAGCGCCTCGATCCGACGTTCCCATCCGCTGCGAGCTTCGAGCCAACAACGTCCGACGTCGTCGACCAGTTCGGGTTGTGCCCCGGCGGCCAGACCACGCCGAAACCGGTCGTCGTTCTCGACGGCGCGCCGGATGCGCCCGAGTGCACCGCTCGGTATCCGCGCCACCCCGAAGTACTGCTTCAACTCCTTGGGAAACGCAAGCGGCGGGCGCCGCTTCTGGCCTTCGGCGGCCACCAGCACCGCGAACTCGAGCGCTGATCGCAAGTGGCGATGCTCGAGCGTGCTCATGACATGACGCTAGCGGTCGCAGGGAAACGAGGCAGCCTTGACACGGGTACATATGTTCGTGTTCACTTCACGCAATGCGTGTTGGGGCCGTTTCAGATCTTGTTCAGCAACGTTCGTTCGATGATTTGGGGACGCCGTTGGCTGATGTGACGTTCTGCGTGCTCGATCTTGAAACCACCGGCGGGAACCGCAACGACGACATGATCACCGAGATCGGCGCGGTCAAGGTGCGCGGTGGCGAATGCTTGGGCACCTTTCAGACGCTCGTCAATCCAGGCCGGGCTATCCCGCCGAAGATCTCCGTTCTCACCGGCCTCACCGACGTGCTCGTCGCGCCCGCGCCCCGCATTGAGTCGGTGCTCCCCTCCTTGCTCAGCTTCCTCGGCGACGCCGTACTCGTGGCCCACAACGCTGCGTTCGACGTCGGGTTCATCCGCGCTGCGCTGGCTCGGGCGGAGCGCCCCGCGTGGAACGGTCGTGTGGTCGACACCGTGCACCTGGCTCGACGGCTGGTCCGCGACGAAGTGCCGAATTGCAAACTCTCGACGCTCGCCTCGCGGCTGCGACTCGACCATCAGCCGAGCCACCGAGCGCTCGACGACGCGCTTGCCACCACCGACTTGTTGCACCTACTCATCGAGCGTGCTGCCGGTCTCGGTGTGACCGGTCTCGACGACCTCGTGTCACTCGGCAAGATCGGCGGCCACCCGATGGCCGCCAAACTCAAGCTCACCGCCGACCTGCCGCGCTCCCCCGGCGTGTACATGTTCCGCGGCGCTGGCGATGCGCTGCTGTACGTGGGCAAGGCCACCAACTTGCGCCAGCGCGTGCGGAGCTACTTCGGCAGCGACGACCGCCGCAAGATCGGCCCCATGCTGCGCGAGACCCAATCGGTCGCGCACGTCGAGCTGCCCGATCCATTGACCGCCGAGGTCATCGAGACCCGCATGATCGGGCGCCTCCTTCCCCGGTACAACCGGCGTGGAACCACCGCCAACAAGTATTGCTACGTCAAGCTCGACACCGACACTGCCTGGCCGCGGCTGTCCGTGGTCAAGAATCCGGCGAAACAAGGCGCCCATCTCGGCCCGCTCCCATCGCGCAAGATGGCCGCACTCGTCGTCGATGCGCTCCACACTGCGTTCCCACTGCGACGCTGCACGCAACGGCTCGGACGCAACTACACCGCACCGCTCGATGCGCCGGTGTGCAGTGCCGCGCAGCTCGGTGTCGCCCATTGTCCGTGCTCCGGGACCGCCGATCCGCGGGCGTATGCCGCGGCGGTTGCATCAGCCGAGCGGGCGATGCTCGGCGACCCGCGGCACGTGGTCGAACTCCTTCGTGAGCGCATGTCGCAGCTGGCCGGTCAGCAACGTTTCGAAGAGGCGGCGATGACCCGCGACCGTCTCTCAGCGCTGCTCGGAGCCATCAGACGTACGCAACTCGTCGCCGCCCTGGGCGCCGCCCGACGCGCCGAGATCACCCTCGGTGAGACCACATGGCTGCTCGACGACGGGCAGCTCAGCGACGTTCGGACGACCACCACCTTGACCGCTGCACTGCCGGTGTCGGCCCTTGGTTCGATCGACGTCGACCGCCCCGTCGATCGCGTCCACATGGACGAGGCACTCTGTCTGGCGAAGTTCTTCGACAAACATGCGGACCGGCTCACCGTCACGTGCAGCGGCGACTGGGCGTTCCCGATCGGAGCGAGCGAGACAATCCCACCGCTCTCACGTGCCGCATGAGCTCTACCATCGCGCGATGGTGAACGAGTCCATTCCGAAGAGTCCCGAACCGGTTCACGCCGGGTCCGAACGCGAGACGCTGACCGAGTTTCTCGACTGGTACCGCAACGCACTGATCCGAAAAGCCGACGGTCTCGACCCCACACAGCTCACGGTCCGGTTGGGGCCATCGACCTTGACGATCGGGCGACTCGTGCGACACATGACGATGGTCGAGGACTATTGGTTTCAATCGGTGTTCGCCGGAGAAGAGGACTCCGAGCCGTGGAAGTCCGCACCGTGGGACGACGACCCCGACTGGGAGATGACCTCGGCCGACGGTATGACGTTCGACGACCTCCGACACGATTTCGATCGATCGTGCGAGCACAGCCGTCATGTCGTGGCATCGGCCAAGTCGCTCGAGCTCATCGCCGCACGAGAGTCAGCGGATCGAACCGTCTCGCTGCGGTGGATCCTCGTCCACATGATCGAGGAGTACGCCCGTCACGCTGGCCACGCAGACTTGATTCGCGAGTCGATCGACGGCGTCACCGGCGAGTAGCTCGGCGGCGGCATGCGCCCGTTCAGATCTGGCGGCAACCTTCGAGATCGATGGCGAGAATCTTGGTGTGTCCACCGGACGATCCGGTCGCTTCAACTGCGTCAGCCACGCTCTGCGCAGCCTGTCGGGCGACGAGCAACCCGACCGTCGGGCCGCTCCCGCTGAGCCAACCGCACCATGCGCCGGCAGCATGGCCCGCCGCAATGACCTCGGCGGCGCCGGGGACGCCAGGGAGGCGCGCGTCCTGATGAAGGCGGTCAGCCGTGGCGTCCGTCAGCAAGGTCGGGTCGTCGTGTGCGAGCGCCAATGCAAACTGTGTTGCTCGGCCGATGTTGTGCACGGCGTCGTCTCGGCGCACCAGGTCCGGCAGCGCCTGGCGTGACTTGTCGGTCGACGTGGTCACCTCCGGAATCCAGGCCACGAACGCCGCGCCGCTCACGACCGGGCCGAGACGCATCGGGATCGAGACGCCTTGAACAAACGCAGTGACGCCGCCCGACAACGAGGCTGCAACGTTGTCGCCGTGCCCTTCGTATTCCGCGGTGACCGCCAGGATGTCGTCCGCGCCTTCGGCGAGCGTCCGTCCGTTTTGGAGTACAGCAAGCCCTGCTGCGCCCACGCGCACGGCACCACTGAATCCCAGCCCGCGCCCCATCGGGATGTTCGTGCGCAACCACATCGCGCCACTTCCACCGAGGCGTTCGAAGACGGTGCGGGCGGGATGGTGTTCGTCGATTGCAAGGGCACCGTCGGGCGCGTCACCGGAACCGATGTCGGCGTACAGATCGACGGCCATCCCGAACACGTCGAAGCCAGCACCGAGGTTGGCCGACGACGCTGGCGTGCGGACGACGAGATTCACGAACCGCCCTGCGCCTGCGACACCTCGATGAATCGTTGCAACGTCGATGCGGCGCGACCGTCGTCGATCGCTGCGCACGCCGCGCTGATTCCTGCATCGAGATCGACAGCTTGCCCGGCCACCGCGAGTGCTGCACCTGCGTTGAGCACCACGACATCGCGGTGAGGACCCGCGTTTCCGGCGAGCACATCGTGCACGGCCTGGACATTGTCGGCAGGTTCGCCGCCGCGGATGTCGTCGATGGTCGCCGGAGCGAGCCCATGCGCCGTTGCATCGACCGTGAACTCGCTGACTTCACCGTCGCGGAGTTGCCAGACGCGCGACGGAGCCGCCGTCGTGAGCTCATCGAGCCCGTCGCCGTGCACCACCCAGGCGCTTCTGACGCCCTGCCGCTGAAGGGCGCCGACCATCACCGGAGCGAACGTCGGGTCGGCGACGCCGATCAACTGGTTACGTACCCGGCCGGGGTTCGCCATCGGTCCGAGCAGGTTGAACACCGTCGGGATACCCATTTCGCGCCGCGGCGGACCGGCAAACCGGAACGCCGGATGAAACGCTGGAGCGAAACAGAAGCCGATGCCCGCGTCGCGGACGCAGGCCGCCACGCCCTCGGGTTGCTGTTCGATCGCGACACCGAGGAGTTCGAGAACGTCGGCCGTGCCACACTTCGACGATGCCGAGCGATTGCCGTGTTTGCATACCGCAGCGCCGGCGCCTGCTGCCACGATTGCTGCCATCGTCGAGACATTGATGGAGTGCGAGCCGTCACCGCCGGTGCCGACGACATCGACCGCAGCGTCGCGTTCCGCGTCGGAGAGGGGAACGATGGCAGCTTCGGCCATCGCGGCGTCGAGCATGCCGGCCAACTCGTCGACCGTTTCGCCCTTGGCGCGCAGCGCGACGACGAAGCCAGCGATCTGTGCGGGCGTCGCGTCGCCGGCGAGGATCGTCGCCATCGCGGCGCCGGCCACATCGTTGGGCAAGTCAGAGCCGGCCACGAGGTCGCGCAGCAGCGCCGACCATCCTCCGTGAGTTTCGAGATCAGTCGTTTCGATATCGCCCATTGCTCGACAGCGTATGTCGCAGGCGAGCGGCCGCGGACGATGCGGCGCCGCTACGCGGTGCGGCGGCGCTGGCGGATGATGCGCCGTCGGTCGCGCTCGGTGGCGCCTCCCCAGACGCCGGACTTCTCACGGAACGTCAGCGCGTGATCGAGACACTTCTGCTGAACGTTGCAACCGTCGCAGACTCGTTTGGCGATCTGCGCTTCCGCTTCGTCATCCGGGTAGAAGATCGATGCTTCGAGTCCGCGGCAGGCCCCCAGGTCCCACCACTTCCCCGCTTCGGTCGTCTTGAGTTCCTGTAGTGACATGTCGGTTCCCCCATCGGTACTGACCAGTCGTGCTGTGCGAAGACTCCCTGGCCTTCAGGTCAGCAATCTAGGTGGCGGGGTCGCCGAGCGCCAGGGGCAAATTTGCACCGCTACGCAGGGTGTTCGTCAGCCACGCAGATCGCCGAGCAACTCGTCGCGCGTCGAGTCGAGCAACTCGACCACTTCGAGGTAGTTCGGATGGTCGACCTGGATACGCACCGGTCCGGACCCGAAAACTTCGACCTGTTCAGGCGTCAACTCCCAACGCACGTAGTGGACCGCCGCTGTGACGTTCTCACGCGTGAGTCCGGCCGCGTGCTGCTCGTCGATGATCGACCGCACCACGTCGCCGTTGTCGAGGACGA
>CALICC010000147.1 GCA_938049325.1 uncultured Ilumatobacter sp.
CGCATGCCTTGTTTCGCGTGCGGCTGCTTGAACTCATCGGGGACGTTGGTGGGGTCGTAGTAGAGGTCGCGCTTGCCGTATGGCCACAACACGTCGTGCAGGATCATCACCGGCATCGACTGACCTGCGTCACGGGCCACCTTCGCGAGCAGGCGGCACTCGTTGTAGACCGTGTACCAGTTGTGATCGCCGTCGATCAACGCCGCGTCCATCGGCGGCATGTCGCCGAGCACGTCGAGACTCAGCGCGCGGTGAAACACGTATCGACCGCCGAACTGCTTCGCGTGCTCCGCCGGGTCGAACGACGGCAATGGGTCGATCACGTGGATCTCGCCGTCTTCGCCGAGCACATCGAGCACCTGCACGGTGTTCTCACCCTTGAGTGCGCCGATTTCGACCACACGCTTTGCCTTGATCGCCTTGATGACCGGGGCGATTGCGGTATCCCAGAGTGGAAACACGAGTCAGTTCTCCTCTTGCTGTTCCTGTTTGAGCGCTTCGAAGTGTTCGGGGGTCAACACCGACGACACATCGAATTCTGGCTCTCGGTTCTCGGCGTCGGCCAGATACGCCTCGCCAACTGTTGTGGGATCGCCCAGTGCGCGGATCTCCCCTGCCTTCAACCATGCAATTCGATCGCACGAGTCGATCAGGTTGTCGACGTTGTGGCTGACCATGATCACCGTGCCCGCATCGGCCAGGATCTCGTCGATCCGCTTCTTGCTTCGAGCGATGAAGGCGGCGTCGCCGACTGCCAACGCCTCGTCGACCAGCAAGATGTCGGGCTGGGTGAGCGTTGCGACGGTGAAGTTCAACCGGGCCCGCATGCCCGACGAGTACGACTTCAGCGGCCGGTCGATCGCGTCACCGATTCCGACGAACTCGATCAAGTCGTCGAGCTTCTCGTTGATCTCCTTGTACGTCAACCCAACGGCCAGTCCGCCGATAATCAGGTTGAGACGCCCAGAGACGCCGCCGCGCATTGCAGCCACACCGACGCCGAGCAGACGTGGACGCGACTTGACGCGAATACGACCTGCGTCGACCGGCAACAACCCGGTCATGGCCGCCAGCAGCGTCGACTTTCCGGAACCGTTCGATCCGATCAACCCGAAGTACTCACCCTTGCGCAGCACCAAGTTCACGCCCTTGACGGCGCGCACGACCTTTTTTCGCCGTGGCGCCTCAGCCTTGGTGGCCAAGCTGCGCAGACGGCGCGGCTGATCGAGGTAGGTCGTGTACGAGACGTGGAGGTCTTCGATGATGGCAATGGGTTCGCCGATGTCCGTCATCACGACCCCGCATACCGATGCTCGGCGCGCATGAAGACGATCAGACCGACCACGGGCAGAACGAGGCTGTACACGATGAGCAGAATCACCACTTCGGGCAACAGCTCCTCGCCCATCAACGCCCACCGCATGAACGTCAACACGTCATACAGCGGGTTGATGGCAAAGAGTCGCACGCCGAGCTCGCTGTCGATGAACTGGCTCGGCTGGAAGAGCACACCCGACGCGTAGAACAGCAGGCGGATGACGTGCTGGATGACCTGACCAAGGTCGCGTACTGCGAATCCGGCGCGTGCCATCAGCCACGCCGTGCCGAGGCAGATGAAGAAGCACGACACCATGCCGGGCACGACAAAGAACCACTCCAGTGACGGACGCTCGCCCGTCAGGAACAGCGCACCGAAGAGCACGACGAGTGCAGGGGCGAACGCCATCATCTGTCCGATGACGGAGGTGACGGGCAGCAGTGCACGCGGAAAATCGACTGAGCGGATCAGACCGGCGTTGGACTCGATCGCATTGAGCCCATCGGTCATCGTGCGCGTCATCACCGTGAAGAGCAGCACCCCGATGACGAGGAATCCGACGTAGTTGTCAATGCCGCGGTCGACTTCGAGGATCAGGCCGAAGATCACGTAGTAGACGAGGAAGGTGAACGCCGGGTTGAGGAAGTGCCAGAACTGCCCGATGAGTGTGTTGACCTTCTGCACGCGCAGGTCGTGATACGGAACGATGACGGCGAACTCACGGCGCGACCAGAGGTCTCGGAGATAATCACCGAGTCGGGGCACTTGACCCAGTTCGATGAAATCGTCGGTGTGCGCGAGGTCGCCCTCCGCCAATTCGTTAATCGCCATGGTTCTCCCTCATCGCCCGAGCTCCAAGATCTTTGCCATCGTGGACATCGCCGCCTCGGGGCCGAAGTGCTCCTGAACTGTATCCAAACCGTTGCGGGAAAGAGCGTTCCACAATTCGTCGTCGCGTTGCAGGCGAACCACCGCTGTGGCGAACTCTGCCGCCTCATCAGCGATGAGGGCATGTACACCATCGACCACGGGAGCACCCTCGACCGACACCGACGTGCCAACCACCGGAAGCCCGACCGCCAACGACTGCGTCACCTTGCCCTTGACACCAGCGCCGAAGCGCAGCGGCGCAACACTCATCCGAACCGAGCGTTGCAACGGTCCGAGGTCAGCGACGAACCCGTGAATGACGACGTTCGGGCCCGCGAGGCGCTCGATGTCGGGAATCATGCGCGATCCCACGACGTGCAGGACCGCATCAGGTTGTTCGGCGACGACCATCGGGAGCACGTCGTTGACGAACCACTGCATGGCATCAACGTTCGGCGGATGTTCGAAGCCGCCCACGAAGAGCAATCCCGAGCGGTCGGCGGCGTCGGCGTCCGCAACGTCGCCGAAGTCGCCGGGCCGATGGACGTTGCCGAGCACCTCGACCTGGGCCGATGGAGCAAGTTCTTCGAGAAGATCCAGCTCGCTCGTGCTGCAGACCAGCGTCACGTCGGACCGATCGATCGCCGACAGTTCGTCATCGCGAATTCGGTCGGCTTCCGTTGCGGCCGCACGGTCTCCCGACAGCCGGGCCGCCCGAGCAAGACGCAAGAAGTGAAGATCGACCGTGTCGTACACGACCGTCGCATCGGGGCACCAGCGACGCACGTCGGTGAGATGTTCTTCCGCGACTTCGAGTCTGCTCACGACCACGGCGTCGAACTCCTTGCCGCGTCGCCGAAGGAACTGTTCGACCGAACGGATCGCAGGACGCGCAACCACTTCGACTCCCCTCGTTCGCAGGGCCTGTGCGTACGGCTCATCGGCCGCCAGGTTGTGCGGCAGAAACGTGCACCGGCAGTTCGCTGCGGTCAGCGACAACAACAAGTTCTGCATCCGAAGCGACCCCGAGTCCATGTCGGGGGTCAACATGCGAGCGTCGATCACCAGCACTCGTCGCTCGACCGTTCGCTCCCGCTCGCGCTCGGGCTCCACACCGTTGGCGCGCCGGGTTGCGAGCACGGAGTCCCACTTGCGCAGGAACGTCGCATGGTTCACGACCTGATGGTGTTTGCCCTCCTGCTCCACGTCGGTGCCGTACGACTTCCCCTCGTGGTGCACCACGACCGAGCCCGGTTGGTACATCACCGATCGTCCGGAGCGAGCAATGCGCAGACACAGGTCGGTGTCTTCGTAGTACGCCGGGGTGTAGTCGGTATCGAAGCCACCGAGCTCGTTCCAGACCGACCGGTCGACCATCAACGAGGCGGCCGAAACGTAGTCAGCCCGGCGGGCGTAGTCGTACTCGGAGTGGCGTGGATCACCGCCGCGGCCGTAGTTCCATGCGGATGCATCGTTCCAGACGATGCCCCCGGCCTCCTGCAACGTTCCGTCGCCGTACACGAGCTTGCTGCCCGCGGCCGCCGCATGCGGGAAGTCGACGAACGTGCGCAGCAACGCGTCGCCGGCTTGCGGCCCGATCTCAGTGTCGCTGTTGAGTAGCCAGACATAGTCGCCCAGAGCTTGCGCTGCAGCGTTGTTGCAGGTGATGAGAAAACCCTGGTTGACGTCGTTGTCGAGAATCCGGATGCCCTCAACCTCGCGTACCGGTGCGAACTCCGCAGGATCGCTCGCGTCGTTCGCGACGATGACCTCGAACGCAGCCGACGGCGGATGTGCTGCAATCGAACGCAGACACGCCTCGACGTCGTCGATCGCTCCGTGCACCGGGATGATGATCGATATCACGGGAATCGAGCTGGTCGGCAGCGCCGGAACGGCGTTGGCTTCGGGGGCTCCGATCGGCGACCGACCGAAGAGTGCGTCGAGCGCGTCCTGTTGTCGATCGAGTCGATACAGCAGTCGTCGCTCGACGTCGTCGAGGCGGCGTTCGAACGTCTCCGTCACGTCGATCCAGGACGGGCCACCGCGGTGCACACGAGGTGCGGGCCCAACGAACGGCGAGCAGGCCGCCGCTCGTCGACGCGCCAACCGTTGGCTTCGAGCGTGGCGATCGGTTCCGCATCGTCACCCTCGGCAACGGCGACGACCATTCGGGCCCCGGACGAGACGGTGCGACGAAGCCCCGCTGTGAGGTGTGCGAATCCGCTGGTGGTGTCCGGCGGGCGCTGCACGAAGACGACGTCGTACTTCGACGCGAGAATCCACTGCGAGTCGGGTCCCACGCTGTTGACGTCGAACGGTACGAGTTGAGCGGCACGACTCGCTGGGTGCTCAGCGACGTAGTCCACCATCTTGTCGGACCCCTCGAGCCCGAGGTAGCCGCCGACGACAGCTTCACCTCTGGCAAGCGACTCGAGCATGTCGGTGTGATTCCCCACGGCGAGGACGTGAGTCTTCGACAGATCGGGTCGGTCGCAGAGAGCCGCCAGGTATGCATGCAGTGGCGTGCCGGTGCGCCCCCACTCGTCACGTGGCGACCGAATCGCCCCGGGGATCCTGTACGACGGCGGTTCGGACGACGGCGCCACGACTTCGGGAGCGTTCGCGGCAGGCGAGGTCTCTTCAGGCGCCTGAAACAGCGGCTCGAAGCGGGAACCCGCGAAGTAGCTCTGCAGTTCCTCGAAGTTCGTCACCAGGTTGCTGACGTGCGGCGCGATCTTGATCGTCCGGGTGGTGAGCGTTCGACTCTCGATGTCGAGGAACGCACAGATCCGAGCAGACTCTCCCGCGATATCGCGCGTGAGGGCGTCATAGTCGAGTTGTAGGACGTCGTGGTCGGCAAACCAGGCGTCGAGTAAGCCTTGGCGCTCTTCGGCAAGCACGAAGTCGCGCTCCGCCTTCTTCGGGTTGATCTCTACCGGTTCGAACTCCGGCTTGTCTTCTTCGCGCACTGCCATGGTCACGCCGGTGACCTTGTTCACCATCACCCATGAGATGTAGCGATGCAGAAGATTGCTGCGGTTGAGGTGCAACACCTTGATCGACGTGTCGGCGCGCAGTCCTGCGAGGAGAGCGCTGTACTTGCGCAAGACGAGCTCGTCAGACTTGATCTTGAAACCGCCCCAGAGGTGATCGCCCGCATAGAATCCGGCGCGATTCATGAAATCGACGGGATCGCGTTTGCGCCAGCGAATCAGATCGGACTCCGACCCCAACGTGTCGAGATACGGACGAACGGTCGGATCGAAGCCGCCGATCTTGTCGGTCAAGGCAAGGACCTCGGAATTCGAGACGCAGTCCGGGTGCGACCGCAGCAGGTGAACGAGCATCGTGCTTCCGGAACGCGCCGGGCACACGATGATGAAGCGGCGGGAATCGGTCATTGCTTCGGTGTCCCTACCGGCCCGCTCGGGCCACTCGATTCGAGAAAGCGATCGACGATCTCCGTACGCCGAGCGGCCTCTGCGGGGGCGACGACCGAGCGCTCGCTCGCGAGTCGACGAGCCCGGCGCGCCGTGCGCACGCGACGTCGCACGCTCGCCGGGATCCGCTTGCTCTTGCGGACGACGCGAAAACCGAGCCGGCGAATCCCGCGGTCGGGCATCGCCCGCTCGCGCAGTTCGCGAACCTGCTGCTCCTGTTCATCGAGCCGTGCCATGACGGTGCGTTCGAGGTCGCGCAACCTCGCAGCAAGTTGATCATCCGACACCATGACCCGTCCAGTCTCCACCATCTCGACGCTGGCGCGTCCTCAGCTCAACCACCGCAGCGTAGCGGCCCACCAGAACGAGCCGAAAAACCACCCTGCATTGGGCGATCTTTCTGCATGGCGAGCCACGTGCGAGAATCTTCCCGTGTACCGAGGCAGGCGGCGTCTTCATACTCAGATCGGGCGCGCCTCGCGCGTGCTCATGGCATCTCTGATCGCCGTCACCGTGGCGACCGCGAGCGAATCAGTCGGGCCCGCACGCTTTGCCGCGGCACACACTCCCCACGACCCCGCCTCACACATCGAGCTGTCGGCAACATTTGCCGCCGACGGCACGGGCTTTGCTGTCGTCGACGGCCGCATACTTCGCACGACCGATGCGTTTGCCTCGACGACGATGATCAACAACGGGCTGACTGGCGGCGACGTCGTCTCGGTGGCGATGGCGCCCTCTGACGCTCAAGTCGTCTACGCAGCCGGCCTCGCTGGGGACATCTATCGCTCGACGAACAGTGGGCAGGCCTTCGAGCGCCTCGTCGTCGACGCGAACGAACGCTTCGGCCTGGTCGAGGTCGCAGCGGACAATCCGAGCGTTGTGCTCGCCGTCGGTGTCGCTGGCGTGATGTACCGCTCCGTCGACGGAGGAACCAGCTGGTCGCCGGTGACCGATCTCGGAACGGTTTCCGCGATCGAGTCGGCGCGTGGCGGAGCCAGCCGCTTTGTTGCAGGAAACGGCGCCGGTCAGGTCTTCGTTTCGTCCGACAACGGCGTTTCATGGGACGCGTCAAGCCCGCCGTTCAGCTCGGCCGTGACGGCAATCGGATTCTCCGAAATCGACCAGCTCGACGTCGTGGTGAGCACCGCAACCGGCGAAGTTCACCGATCCGTCGATGGTGGCACCACCTTCACCTCGCGAGCCGCCGTGGGAATCGCCGGCACGAACGTTCGGGGCATCAGCCTCGCGGAGAATCCAGGAGGCCCTCGGATCATCTGGGCGACCACCGATGCGGGCGCCTACCGTTCGACCGACGACGGTGCGTCCTTCGTCCCGGTGCTCGACGGTCTCAGCGCGGACCGCGAGGCCAACGGTCAGCTCGCGTTCGCATTCCGGACGATCGCGGCCACCTCCGATGCTGCCGGCCGCCCGTTCGTTGCGGTCGCCGGCTTCGACGGCGTCTTCCTGCTCGACTCTGACACAGAGCGGTGGGCCAGTGTGGAGACGTTCGCAGATGCGATCACCGGCATCGCCGTTTCACCGACCTTCGGCACCGATCGGACCATCGCTGTGACGACATACTCGAAGGGGGCCTACACGTCGACCGACGGGGGCGACACCTACCGGCTGACCAGTCGCGGGCTCACCCAGGACAGCGTGGGTCGTTCGAACACCGTGCTGCCGGTCCAGCGTTTGCAGGCGGTCGAGTTCTCACCCGACTTCGCCGACAGCGAAGACCTTTTCACCGCGACGACCGACAAGTTCGCCGTATCGACGGATGCGGGGCGGAACTGGAAGGAGGTCCTCGTCGCGCCGCCCGTCACCGAGGGCCCGAAGGTTCGCCATTTCGCGATCGGAGTCGGCACCACCGTGATCGGCCCGACGATCATTCTCGGATCGAGCCAAGGCGTGATCTACCGCAGCGACAGAGGAGGAGCGCAGGGAACCTGGAAGGCAACGACCGACACGGGAAGCCGGGTGCGCAACATCGTCCTCAGTCCGACGTTCTCGACGATTCCGGAGCTGTTCGTGAGCACCCAAGGCGGCGTCCTGTACAGCGACAACGGTGCCACCACATTCGTCACGGTGAACACGAGTGCTCGAGACGCTGTCTTGGCCATCTCGCCTGATTACCAGAGCGACCGGACGATCTTCGCCGGCGCAACGTCAGGGCTCGAGGTGAGCCGGGACGGCGGCCAGACGTGGAACACCCTCAGCGTCACAGCTGGGCCCACCGAGATCAGCGCCCTTGCCGTCTCGCCCAACTTCGCGATCGACGGCACGCTTCTGGTCAGCGTGAGCGGCATCGGGCTCTTCCGGTCGACCGATCGAGGTGCGACGTTCACGCCCGTTGCTCGCGAGTTGTCGGCGGACAATCTCATCGTGTCCGACTTCGGCCCGTTTCCTACGGCCAAGCCCTTGCAGTTCGCCGACGACGGCACGCTGGTTGCGTTCTCGGGGAGCGCAGTGTTGACGTCTGTCGACATGGGCGACACGTGGACGGTGCGCGAGCCGCCGTCCTATCTCGACTTCGTCGCACCGCCGCCACCGAACGAACCCAGCCCCGAAGCAACGGAGTCGTCGGAGCCACCGGTCACCGAAGCGCCCGGCGCGTTGAGTCCTCCCGCTACGGCGATTCCCCTCGAGGAGACAGGTGAGCGGAACCAACGAATCTGGATCGTGACGTTGCTCGTGTGCGCCATCGCGCTTGGCGTGATGCTCATCACCGCCCGCGCTCGACGGGGACCGCTCAGGGCCTTTCGAGAATCACTGCTTCGCGGGCGTCAAGCGTCACCGAAGTGACGATCTGACCCGTCGGAGTCACGTACATTCCGCCGAGTTGCACGACTCGGGTCGCTGCCTGCGGTTCGTTCGTGACGACAATTCCGTGGGTGAACTCGCGTCGCCAGATTCCGTCAGCTTCCTCATAGTCACCCAACGCTTCACCGAGGTTGGTCTGGAAACCGCTCCACACGTTTCCGGGAGCGATGAAATCGAGATTCTCCGTGGCGACGAGGTCGCCACCGTCGTTGACAAGTAAGCCGGTCGCGAGGTTGAACACCTGTTCACGGGTCGTCGTCGCGGTGCGGTCGATGAGGACCACATTCGAACCGAGCCGATGGACCCGATCGATGAACGAGATGAACTTGCCGTAGCTGTAGCCACCTGATCCCCCGGTCAGACCGCCATCGTTCGCCCCGCGCTCGAGACCGATGAGGTCGGAGGCAGCGATCTGACGGTCGACCCACGGGCTCGTCAGGGTCGGCGTATCGGCGAACCACACCGCGTTGTGCATGATCTCGATGTTGGGGAACTGCGAACGAATGCGCTCCAAGAAGAGCGCGACGCTCTGGCGCCACTCGCTGAGTGTCATCAGCTCACCCGTTCTCGGATTGACGGGCGCCACCGATGTGCCGGCGTTGTCGGAGAATCGACGCAGCATGTTCACGTCGTCGAACATGAATCCTTCGTAGCCGCGATCGACCAGGTCGGCCAGGTCAGCCAGATATGCGTTCTGGAAGGCCAGATTGCCCACGTCTGCCGCGTACTTCGAACATCCGGCCGACCCGCCACATGCGAACGGAATGTAAACGGGATCGCCCTGTTCGGTCTTGAGCACCCAGTCGAGGTTCGTTTCTGCTGCACCGTCGCTCGGCTGGGCGTCGAGGCCGTAGAGGTTCTTGTACACGTAGTGCTCGTCGAACAGGTCGG
Organism: uncultured Ilumatobacter sp.; assembly: GCA_938049325.1. GTDB lineage: Bacteria > Actinomycetota > Acidimicrobiia > Acidimicrobiales > Ilumatobacteraceae > Ilumatobacter_A. The sequence goes on from CALICC010000147.1 coordinate 9,346, forward strand.
TGCGACGGTCGAAGTAGGGCTCGAAGACCATCATCCCGTCGTACGCGGAGCGGTACGACGACCACGTCTGCGAGTCGGTTGGCTTGGTGTATCGGTCGAAGGAGGCGTCGGCGACCACGAACAGGCCGAGCGAGCCCTCGGCGCCCTCGGTCGGCGGTGCCACGACCGTGGTCGGCGGCGACGGCACGGTGGTCGTGGTCGTGGTCGTCGTCGTGGTCGTGGTCGTGGTCGTGGCTGGCGATGTCGTCGTTGGCGTCGAGGTGGACGGGGCCGTGGTCGTCGTCGAGACCGCCGTCGTGGCCGGGGCACCTGTGGTCGTGGGCGCATCGGTCGACACAGGGCCATCCGTGGTCGCCGGGCTCACGGTGGTGGCAGGGCCGACAACGGTGGTCGTGGATGCGTCGGTCGTCGGCGGCGTGACCGGATCGACCGTGGCCGGCGGCACGGTGATGACGTCGGGCGTGACAGCAGCCGCATTGCCCACGCGCTGCGCCGGATCGAGGCGGTAGGTGTGGGCGGTCGACGTCGTCGAGAGGGCCCCCACAGCGACCGCTGCGGCACCCGCCCCCAAGATCGCAGCAACACGCGCGTTCACAGCCACACGGCATTATCGCCCAAATCTGTGCAAACTTGAGTCCAGGGCCGAAATCCCTGTCCACCTCGTCACTACGATCGCCCCGGCATGCCCAATGATCAACAGCGTTTCCCGGTGGTGAGCCTGATCATCGTGGTGTATGAGATGGAGCGAGAGATTCGCCGAACGCTCGACACAATCCGCACGCAGGTGGGCATCGACCTGGCCGATGTCGAGGTGATCGTGGTCGATAACGGATCATCGACGCCGTTCGACGCCCAATTGCTCGACGGACTGCCGTGCTCGTGCGCCATTCGGATCGACCCCGCTCCCTCGTCGCCTGTGTCAGCGGTGAACGCCGGAATCGCTGCGGCGACCGCCGATCTCATCGGTGTCTTCATCGACGGCGCTCGGATGCTCTCACCAGGGCTCGTTGCCGGTTCGGTGCGTGCCGCCTCGCTTGCCTCGACCCCCGTTGTGGCGTCACTCGCCTTTCACCTGGGCCCCGACGTCCAGATGGTGTCTGCGGGCAACGGCTACGACCAGCAGGTCGAAGATGCCCTGCTCGAGACGGTCGACTGGCGCTCCGACGGGTACGAACTGTTCCGCATCAGCGTGCTCGCTGCCTCGTCGTCACGGGGATGGTTCGGTCCGATGGGTGAGTGCAATTCGCTGTTCCTTCAACGAGCCACGTGGGAGATCCTCGGCGGCTATGACGAGGCATTCACGCGCCCCGGCGGAGGCCTTGCCAATCACGACGCATTTCGACGGGCGTGCGAGCTCGACGCAGCCGAGCTCTTCGTGCTGCTGGGCGAAGGCACCTTCCACCAGTACCACGGCGGCGCAGCGACCTCAGGAGAACGGAACCACGCGATCTGGGACGACTACGAACGCTTACGCGGCCGTCCGTACCGTCCTCCACAGCTCCCGGCCACCTTGGTCGGACACCTTCCAGAGTCAGCGCGTCAGCACCTCGCGGCGTCGCTGGCATGGCTCGAAGCTCGAGGGTGATCCTCGTTCGCCACCGCCGGCGGGTGCGAGAATCAGTCACCGACGACGGCATCGACTGGCGCGAGCCACCCGAGTTCGTTCAACACGCCGGTGACCTGACCGATCGTGCGCGCCCAGTTGTGGGTCGCCGCGACACCATCGGCAACGGACTTGTCGAGGCGTCCGGCCGACGCGAACTCGGCGAGCGCGACTCGAAATCCCGCACCGGCGTCCTCGCCGACCGGAACTTTGGTGAGCCCGACGTCAGAGATCTCGGCAAACACGGCGATGTCGCTGCAGACCACTCTCGTGCCGCAGGCAAGCGACTCCGCAACCGGCAGACCAAATCCCTCGCTCTCCGACAGGAGGATCGACGCGGCGGCACCGCGGTACAAGCGGGCGAGCTCCGCGTCATCAACACCGGACAGCACGCGAACACTCGCTGCGGGCAGACCGGCCGCCGAGACGAGCGCGTCGACTTCGGCCTTGTTGGCAGTGACCACCACCAACTCCGGCCGGGCGGCACTCGGCATGTTCGCCAGCGACGTCAGGACGAGATCGAATCGCTTCGTCTTGCGGAGTGAGCCGACGTACAACAGGTAGCCAGGCTCGATCTGCTCGGACACTCCCCCGTCGTAGTGAAAGTGCTCGGCGATGCCGGCCCCGACGTTGTGCACCGGTACGTCAGACTTGCCGAGCCAGTCCTCGATCTGACCACGACTCTGCTCACTGATCGTGAACACCGCGTCGCAGCCACGCACCTGACGTCGAACGAGGACGTCGAGGTACGCGCGCTTGAACCAGTTCCCGCCGAGACGGTTCTCGCGCTGCATCAGCCCGTAGATGAAGGTGGCGCGTGGCACCGTGCTCCCGATGGGCAACATGAAGCCCATCGACAAGAACCGGGCATGCGGATCGGTTGCTGCGACTCGGCGAAGGCTGCGCCACAGCTTGACCGGCGCGGTGATGGCCGTCTTGTTGCCATCGAGGGCGAGATCGCGGAGCGGCAACCCGTCCGATACTGCGTCGACGTAGCGCCCGATCCCGGTCTGGCCTGCCCACCGCAGGTCGCTGTAGATCACGCAGGAATCCTAGTTGCCCCTACATGCCATGCCCCAGCGCCGAGGATCGACCCAACCGCGAGGCCGACGGCAAGTCCTTCGCCATCGAACGTCAGCGCGCCGACGACAGCTGCGGTTGCGACGGCGAGGCCGTTACTCGCGCGCAGCCGAACGGCCTCGACATCGCGACCCGATGCGCGTATCCACGCCCGCGGCGCTGCCGCGGCCGCAACGCCGGTGAAAAAGACCGCCGCCGCCGCGAGGAAGATCGTCGGCGGTTGCCGGTCACCGAGGAAAAGTCGGGCGATCGCATTGCCCGACAACTGATCGAGGGCAAAGAGCGCCAACGGCAACGCCAGCACCGCGAGCCGCAGCGCGGGCGACTCGCGCCAGAAGTCGAGCTCGACCGACCCGCTCGCTCGTGCTCGAATGAAGTGAGTCGTGAGCAGGAGGAGCAACGCCACGATCGCCACGTTCGTCGCGGCGAATACCGCGCGACCTGCCGAGACGAGACCGAACTCGGACGCGCCGACGATCCAACTACCGAGACCGAGCCCAAGGAAGATGATGCCGCGATCGGCGAGCGTCTCGGTGGCGAATCTCCGACCGCGTTGGCACAGTTCGAGCAATGACGCCGAGCCGTGTCCGACGTCGAGTCCGATGAAACACGCGGACGCAACGAGCGCACACGCCGCCCACCCGGCAACGGCCGATCCAGGGGTATCGAGCACCACGTCCGAAACCGGCGGAATGGCGATGACCCCGACCACGAGCACCGCCCAGAGCGTGCTGGCCAGTGCTGCGCGCCCCTCTCGGTAGCTCACCAACGAGCGATGGCGAAACCCTTCGAACCACGCCAGCGCCGGAAGCGACGCCGCGATCAGCAGACCGTCAACCACGGCAAGGTCCGTGCCGACGAGCACGACCGCCAAGACCGCGCCGATCAACAACCCGACAGCGGCGGCGTGTCGGGCGACGAGCATCGCTTTGAGACTCGTATCGAGACCCGACTCGGCTTCGAGCAGTTGCGCCGGTTCGGCAACCAATGCTCGACTCAGTTCGAGGCCGAACTGCGCGGCGAGATACCCGAGCGAGAACCGACCGAACGTCGGAAGATCCATTGCATGCGCGGCTCCCGCGACGAGGAGGAAATTGCCGGCGCTGGAACTGGCTTGGTCGACGAAGACGAGCGACTGAGCTCTCATTCGCCGGGACGACCCTGACCTCGCTCCCTCAGGCGGGACGTCAAGCGGAACATCGCATGCGTCAGATGGCGACGAGGGATGCGGTAGAACAGCTGCGCGGCCGACGAGCCGAACTGGCGCGTGTAGAGACCAGGCTGGCTGATGTGCGTCGCCGAGCTCATCAGCGGGTAACCGAGCATCTCGAGGGTGGGCCCGGCAAGCGCTTCGAACGTCTGGATCGAACGCTTCGGCAAGCTCTCTTGCCAGGCGTTGACACGATTCGGGTCAGGGGGGCTCGCGACCAGTGAGTGCTGACGCGATGTGAGGCTGCCGACGTTGATGAGCGTCGAGCGGTCTTCGGCGCCGATCGCGTTGATGATCTGGTCGAGCTCCGTGCCATCCCCGCCGACGACGTCCTCGTACCGAACGCGAATCACTCGATTGGTGAGCGCCTCAGCCGCCAAACCCCACGACACCTGACGCAACCATCGGTTGGCGGCATCGACGGGACCCAACGGTCCGAAGTTCGTGTTGCGGGCGCTGCTGTACACGGCTCGCCCGTCACGAACGACATGAACGAACACCGCATCGGGGTACGCCTTGCTGAGCGAGGCGATGTAGCGCAGGTTGTGCGGGCTGTGCTCAACCCACCGGTGCGCGCTGCGATCGTCGTTGACGCCGATTGCCGCGCTGTAGTTCGAGACGACCGCAGCGAAGCACTCACGCGCCGACATACCGTCGGTGATACCGCTTGTGAGCTGCGGCACGTCGGGCCCCCAACTGCGCAAGCGCCACGAACTCGCCACCCGGCTCGCAGAAAAGCTGTCGGTCAGGTCGTCGTGAATGCACGGAGCAAGAAACAGCGCTTCCGGCAGAAACGTCAAGCCGGCGCGCTGTGCGAGTTCTGCTGCGACGAAGGTCGTACCCGATCGTTCGGCGCCTCCGACGAACAACGGGCCGCGGTCAACGGGCGACTGCGGCATGCAGTCTCCGCTGCCAGTCCTGCATCACGTCAGTTTGCACGATCGGATTGTAACCACACCGCGGGTTGAGTCGATGATCCTCTCGGAACTGCGACGAAGGGAGCTCGCCGACGCAGCATCGTCGAGGCCATCTAGCATGACGCCGTGACGACGAATCCGCCGGAACCTCGGCCCTCGTCGCCTGCAACACGCCCAGTGGGCTCGACACGCAGGATGGTTGGGGTCGCCGTGATCGCGGCGGTTGCGGCCGTGACGGTTCCGATCGCAGCGATCGTCCTGCGCCCTTCACCTGACGACTCGGCAACCCCGACCACGGCGGTCGCCGACACCGCTCCGGAACCGACTGCGACCACGACACGGCCCTCGATCGACCCGGGAGCGCCTGTCGAACGATGCTGCGGCGAAGGATCGATCGACCTCTTCGTCGTCGCCGACCGGGACTTCGACCCGTGGACCGTCGATCCGACAGAAACCGAACAGCGCTTCATGCGCGACAACTACGACCAGATGATGGTCTTCGCTCCGTACTTCGACAAACGACTCGAGTGGTTCCCGAATGCTTCCGTCTACCTCGACCCGATCGCGATCTACGCGAACGCCGATCGCGACGACCGTTTCGACGATCACCCAGACTGGGTGCTGCGCGACGCCAACGACGTTCCCGTGTACATCGACTTCGCGTGTGGCGGCCCAGAGGGATGCCCTCAATATCTCGCCGACGTCACCAACGCAGACTTTCGCGCCGACCTGATCTCGCGAATCGGCGACCTCGTCGAGCGCGGCTACACCGGGTTGGTACTCGACGACGTCAATCTGGCCTGGCGTGTCAGCGACCGCGGCGGCAACGACGTCGTGCCGATCGATCCCCGCACCGGCGCCGAGATGACGCTGACCGACTGGCAAGAGGCCATGGCGATCCTGGTGGAGGAGATCAGGGCCGAGTTTCCGAGCCTCGTGATCTCCCACAACGCGCTGTGGTTCGCCGACTCCCCCTCGTTCGACAACCCCATCATCGACCGGCAGATCGCCGCGGCCGAGTACTACTTTCTCGAGCGCGGCGCCACCGACCGAGGTCTTGTCGCCGGTTCCTCGAAGTTCGGTTTCCGTTCGTTTCTCGAACTCATCGACCGGGTCCACACCGCTGGCTCCAACGTCGTGCTGTTCGACAAGAGCGACGGAACGCCCCTCGATCAGGTGTTCAATCTCGCGACCGGTCTGCTCGTCAACAACGGCGACGATCTCGTCGGAACCGCCCGCGACGACGTCGTAGCGCCGGGATCCTTCTGGGCGGGCTTCAACGTCGATCTGGGCGATGCGGTCGGCGACCGGTACGACTGGAACGGGCTCCTGCGCCGCGATTTCACCGGCGGCATCGTGCTCGTTGCCGAGCCCGGCGCGGAGACCACGACCATCGATCTCGACGGCGAGTACGTCGATTCGTTCGGCACCGTGTTCGACGGCGAACTCACCCTCGAAGGTGGAGCTGCCGCGGTTCTACGCGCTCGATAGCGCGGCAGCTCGATCGGCCTGCCGCGCTGCCGATCCGGCGATCAAGCCCACCACGATCCACCACGGCCGCTGATACAACGCTTCGATACCCGCCGAAGCCACCAGCATCACCAGGTGGCCGGCCAACAGCGCCGACCCCAGCGATGGGTCCGACCGCCGAAGGCGGAGCGCCGCTTGCGCTGGCACGAAGCCCATGAGCAGAAGGAACGCGACTCCCCACAGCGACATCTCGACCAGGAACCAGAGCGCCGTGTTGTGAATGATGGCGCTGTACTGCTCGTTGTACGCGCCGAGCCCGATCCCCAGCCCGCCCGACGAGACGAAGTCGCTGACGCCGTTCTCGACGATGCTGGTCCGGCCTTCGATGTTGTCCGGTCGATTGTTGAAGTCGTCGATCGCCGTGGCGACGATCCCCGTCGCGATGGCACCGATGACGATCAGCCCGATGGCGATCGCGAGCCGCAAGCTCTTCTGCATCGATCGCCGCTCGATGATCACCACCACACCGCCACCAACGACCGTTGCGATGTAGCCACCGCGGCTGAGCGTGAACCCCAGCGCTGCACAGCACACGAGCAGCACGACGAGCGACGTGATTCGTCGTCGGAACACGTGAGGACCCATGCGCCAAGCGAGGACCACGGCGACGCCGTAACCGGCACCGGCATTGTTCGGATCGAACTGCATTGCGCCGAACCTCGTCGGCGTCTTCGCCTCGAGGAACGGCACGATGTTCGCGAACTTCCAGTCGATGTACGCGATCACTCCCCACACCGTCATGCCGGCAAGAAAACTCATCACGATGTGGTCGGTCCACCCATCGCGTGCGTAGCGAGCGGTCACGATCGCCAGCAAGGCCAGCACGAACCCGCCTGCGAGCTTGACCGTCACGGTGTGATTCGTCGCGTTCCCCGACCACATCATCGCCCACAGCGTTCCCGCCGACAAGACGACGAGGAGCCCCACGGGGAGAAGATCCACGGCGGTCGCACGAAGGCGGAACAAACCGGGTGAGACCAGCAGCAGACCTGCGAGGAGCATGTCGGTCGGCGACAGCCGACTCAGTCCGCCCGTCTCGATCTGCACTGAGACCATGAAGACGGCGAGTAGAAACACTTTGACGTCGATCGGCACACGGCCGGACGGAAGCCCGCGACCGATGCGCGGCTCGCCGAGCGCCGGGTATGGGGCGGCCGGAGAGCCTGCGAGATGAGTGATCGACATGGTGATGACCGCACGCGACGGGGCCCAGTCGGCGAGTGCCGTCTGCGAACTGTTGATGGTACCCTTGATTCGGCACACGAAGTGCGGCCGGGCGCCAGGCGGGGCGCTCGCTCTGTCGGTGGATGAATCAGGAGGTCTCGTGTCGAGCCAGGTGAAAGAGCTCGAACTCGGTGACTACGTCAACCTCGTCGGGCGTCGCTGGCGATGGATTGTCGGCACCGTGGTCGTTGGATTGGCACTCGTGGCCGCGTTCACCTTCACGCGTGACGAGGTGTACCAATCTCGCACCGACCTGATCGTGCTGACTCCGAACAGCACCGGCCAATTCGCGTTCGAACCCCGGGTCGAAGAACGTCTCGTTCGTAGCTCGCTCGTCGAGCTGCAGCTCATGGCAGGACAGGTGTATCTGCGCGATGCCGAAGCACAACTCGGTTACGAACCCAACATCACGTTCAACCTGATCGACTCCGCCAACCCGCGCGACCCCAGCGACAGCTCGGTCATCCGGATGACGGCCCGCGAATCCAGCGCCGCTCGCGCGCAAGCTTCGGCGCAGGCTTTTGCCGACAACTACGTCGCCCGACGAACGGCTGACGACCTCCGCGACATCACCGAAGGTCGTGACCTCGCCGGACAGCTTCGCACCGATCTCGAAGAGCAGCGGCTCGAGCTGCGCCGACCAATTCTCGAACTCCAAGCCGAGCGTGCGGCGAGCCTCGACCCTGCCGTCATCGAAGAACTCACGATCCAGATCGACCGGTTGGAGAATGACTCGCGTGCGTCGGTCCAGGCCATCAGCCAGCAGATCGGTGTCGTCAACGCGAACATCGTCGAACTCGATCAAGCCATCAACTCACTCGATCGAGGCAACTCCGCGACACGCGTGATCAACGACGCGTTCCTCCCACAGGCTCCGGTGTCGCCGAACGTGCCACGCAACCTGATGCTCGGCACCGTGGTCGCCCTGCTGCTCGGACTGCTGCTGGCCACCTTGCGCGAGCTGCTCGACACCTCGGCCGGCGACGCCACCGAACTCGCCACGCTTGCCGACACGCCGATCATCGCGTCGGTGCCTCTGCTCGCTCGCGATCGATCCCAACCCGGCGGTGTGCGCCGCTTCGCAAGCCTCACGAACGATCAAGCGAGTCCCTATCGAGTCCTGCTCGACTCCGTGTGGCTGAGCGGCAACGGGACACGTATCAAGACGGTTGCCGTGACGTCGGTGAAGTCCGGGCTCGGCAGCACGCAGACCGCCGTCAACATGGCACAAGCCGAAGCCCGTCGCGGTGCCGCCGTGTGCCTGGTCGACGCCGATTTCGATGACCCAGAACTGCTCGAACGGCTGGGTCTCGACGACTCCGGGCCCGGCCTTGCAGACATTCTGTCCGATCGCTGCACACTCAACGACGCGATCACGCCGACCGACGTCACCGAACTCGATGTCCTCGGCGCCGGCCTCGTTGACCAGTGGGCGTCGAACTACCTGCGCTCGAACCGTCTCAGCGAAGTGCTGGGTGCGCTGAGCTCCCGGTACGAGTTGATCATCGTCGACACGGCGTCGATCTCTGGGCTTGCCGAAGCTCGCACCGTGGCGTCGCAGTGTGACGGCGTCGTCGTCGTGTACGACGAGGCGGTGTCGAAGCGTGACGACGTCGTCAATGCGGTGGGCGTGTTGCGATCCGCCCACGCTCGCCCATTGGGGCTCGTGTCGAACCGATCGACGGTTCGCCAACAGATTCACATCGGCGAGAGCTGAACCCGAGTCCGATCGATCAGGTCGGAGTGCTGAAGCGAACTCGCAGCGCATCGATGGCGTAGCCATCCATGGCCAACACTTCGAAGTGACCGAGCTCGGTCTGCGTGCTGTCGCCGACCGCAGGCACTTCGTCGAAGGCGGCGATCACGTACCCCGCAACCGTCTGCCAGTCGCCCTCGGGCAGCTCGACGCCGGTGCATTCTTCGAACTCGTCACGACGCAGCGTTCCACTGATGCGGAAGCTGCCATCGTCGAGTTGATGACAGTCGCCGAGGCGCTCGTCAGATTCGTCGTCGAAGTCGCCGATCAGTTCTTCGAGCACGTCTTCGAGCGTCACGACGCCGACGACGATCCCGTGCTCGTCGGTGACCACCGTGATGTGCTGGCGGTCGGTGCGCATCTCGAGGAGGAGGTCTTCGAGACGATGGTGAATCGGTGTCGCCATGACGCGCCGAGCGATTGCGCCAACCGTCGTCGACTCCAAGCTGCCGTCGGGCAAGCGGAGCAGATCCTTGGCGTGCACGAAGCCTCGAACGTGGTCGAGATCACCCTCGAACACGATGATCCGGCTTCGCCCGGTGCGATGAGCTTCGACCGCTGCCTGCTGCGCCGGCGAGTCGGCTGACACCGCGACGATGTCGCGTCGCACCGTCATGGCGTCGGACGCGGTGAGCCCGGACAACTCCAGCGACCGTGTCAACAATTCGTGCTCGGTCGCAGCAAGACCGCCGTGTCCGGCCGATTCATCGAGCAACAAGAGCAGATCGCCCGCGGAGTGAGCCATCGCGAGTTCGTCTTGCGGCTCGACACCAACCGCACGGACCACGACGTTGGCGATTCCGTTCATCAACCAGATCACGGGACGGAACACCTTGACGAACGCTCGGAAGGGGCGAGACAGCTTCAGCGCTGAATCCTCGGGATGCGAGATCGCCCAGGACTTCGGCGCCATCTCGCCGACCACCATATGCAGGAACACCACGATCGACAGCGCCACGGCGAATCCGATGATGTGCGAGAGCGCCTGGCCGAACAACGCCGTGTCGTGGAGGAATCCGATCTTTCCGAAGAGGCCTTCGAGAATTGACGCGACGGCAGGTTCGGCCACGAGACCGAGCCCGAGCGAGCACATCGTGATGCCCAGCTGTGCGCCAGCGAGCATCAGAGTGAGCTCACGAATGCCGAGCAGCGCTGACTTGGCTCGCTTGCTGCCTTCGGCCGCAAGCTGCTCGATACGCGACCGCCGCGAGGCCAAGAGCGCGAACTCGGCCGCGACGAAGAAGCCGTTGAGCGCCAACAAGACCAACGACAGCCCGAGAGCGAAGCCGTTGAATTCGATTCCCGAGGAAGCGTCACCGTCGGATGCGCCGAACAGAACGATCATGCTTCGGCCTCTGGCTCATCGGTTTCGTCGTCGTGATGCGCATGGTCGGGTGCGTCGACGCCGTCGTCAATACCGGCATTTGGGTCGATGCGTAGGCAGACCTCTTCGATCGCGTACCCGTCGACGCGGGTGACCGCGATGAGGACGCCGTCGACCACGACTTCGTCGCCGACCTCTGCGAGCCGTTCGAGTCGGTCGAGCACGAGTCCGGCGACGGTGTCGTACTCGCCGTCGGGCAGCTTGAATCCGGTGACCCGCACGATTTCGTCAGGCCGTGTGGTCGCGGTGACCGTCCAGACGCCCGGTTCGGACTCGACCTGCTCACTGGTTTCGGTCGGGTCGTACTCGTCTTCGATCTCGCCGACCAGTTCTTCGACGACGTCTTCGAGCGTCACGATGCCGGCGGGCCCGCCGTACTCGTCGATCACGAGCGCCATCTCGGTGCTGTGTCGGCGCAGTTCGCTCAACACAACGCTCAGACTGGCGGACTCGGGAACGGCGATCACTTCGTGCATGAGCGAATCGACGCGCGTCGACGGGTAGTCGGTACGGGCCACGCCGAGCAGATCTTTGGCATGCACGATTCCGTGCACCTTGCCGTCGTGATCCACCACGGGGAACCGTGAGCGCCTCGACGCCATCGCGTCGCGAAGGTCCGAGGCCGTCTGGTCGCCGTTGATCGTGACGACCTTGTTCCACGCAACCATTGCGTCGGACGCCTCAAGATCGACGAAGTCGATGGCGCGTTCCAACAAGCCCGCCTGAGACGACGTGAGATGACCCGACTCGGCAGAGGAGTCGAAGATGAGGTCGAGTTCTTCAGTCGAGACCCCTCCGTGGAGTTCTTCGACCGGTTCGATCCCGATGGCTCTGAGCAGGCGGTTTGCCGCGCCATCGAAGAGCCTGATCAGTGGACCTGCGATCCGCAAGAACAGCAGCGTCGAGCCCGCAACCGCCCTGGCGACCGGCTCGGGCTTGGCGATCGCGAGGTTCTTGGGGGCGAGTTCGCCGAACACCATCTGGGCGATCGTCGCCAAGACGAACGCGATGCCCAGCGAGACACCGAAGCTGGCGTTCTCAGACACGCCGACGGCTTCGAGGACCGGCTCGATCGCACCGCCGATCGCAGGGCGGGCCACGAAGCCGAGAACGAGTGAGGTCACGGTGATGCCGAGCTGAGCGCCCGACAGCATGAAGCTCAGTCGCTTGTGCACCTCGAGCGCACGGACCGACTTCTTGTCGCCCTGCTCGGCTCCCTCGGCGATCTTCTGGCGCCGCGACGCCACATAGGCGAACTCCGCTGCCACGAAATAGCCGTTGGCGGCGATGAGCACGACAACAGCGGCGAGCCCGAGCGCGGTCCAGAGTCCGTCCGACATCGAGGTCAGCTACAACTCGGCGGGTGATGGACAGCACGCAGGGTGCGGCACATCGAGAGGGGATCGTCGGCAGACATGTACATGCGTGATGTTATCCACCCGGCGGGTCGCTGGTGCGACCTTACCTATGCCACCATCAATCGATGACCGATTCGACGACGGCTGAATCCTCCCAAAAGCAAAGCTCGACTCCACGTAACGCGGTCGTGATCTTGCTCGACAGCCTGAACCGGCACATGTTGGGTGCATACGGCGGCGACGAGTTCGACACGCCGAATCTCGATCGCATCGCGGCGCGTTCCGCCCGTTTCACGAACCATCAGACAGGAGCCCTGCCGTGCATGCCCGCCCGCCACGACCTGCTGTGCGGCACGCTCGACTTCTTGTGGCGGCCATGGGGTTCGGTCGAGCTCTGGGACACGCCGATCACTCGACTGGTGCGGGAGCAGGGCGTCACGACCATGCTCGTCTCCGACCACCCGCACCTGTTCGAGACCGGGGGCGAGAACTACCACACCGAATTCAGCGGCTGGGAGTACGTGCGGGGTCACGAAGGCGATCCGTGGCGCACCGCTGCCGACGCTTCATGGGTCGGCACGCCCGCGCTCCCCGCACAGGCCGCGCCGATGGAACGCGGGTACGACCTCAGCCGCACGTGGTTTCGGTCCGAGTCCGACTTTCCCGGCCCCCAGACCATGCAGGCCGCCGCGAGTTGGCTCGAACAGCAGTCACCTTCCGCCGACCGCTTCCTGCTCGTCGTCGACGAATTCGATCCACACGAACCGTTCGACGTACCCGAACCGTGGGCGGGCCGATATGACCCGGACTGGGAAGACCCGCTCATCATCTGGCCGCCCTACTCGACCGCGGCGATCGCGTCCGGGGCGATCGACGAGCGAACCGCCCGCCACATTCGGGCCAACTACGGCGCCAAGCTCACGTTCATCGACCACTGGCTGGGTCGCATCCTCGACCGCTTCGACGAACAGGGGCTCTGGGACGACACGGCACTCATCATCTGCACCGACCACGGCCACTACCTGGGCGAGCGCGACATGTTCGGCAAACCGGGGGCACCGATCTACCGGCCACTCGGCCATATCCCGCTGCTCGTGTCATGGCCCGGGCGAGACGCCGGCGACGTCGACGCACTGACAACGACGGTCGACCTGTTCTCCACCCTGTGCGACATCTTCGGCGTCGAGGAACCGGCGGGCACGCATGGATCCTCGCTCGTGCCACTGCTCGACGGATCCGCGTCGTCGATTCGTGATTGGGCGATCACGGGATATTGGGGCAGAGAGGTGACGATCACCGACGGGACACATCGCTACACACGCGCGCCGGTCGCCGGCAACCGTCCGCTGTCGATGTGGTCGAATCGGTGGTCGACGATGCCGATTCATTCGATGCCGAACTTGCGCCTGCCGGTTCCGGACGGCCGCGCCACGCTCGACACGATGCCCCACAGCACGATCCCGACCATTCGCCAGCCTTTCGAGGTCGATGACCCGGTGCCGTTCTGGGCGTTTCGCCCGAACGACGACTCGACGCACGAGCTGTATGACGTGTCGATCGATCCCGAAGAGACCGAGAACCGGGTCGGCGGGAGCGACGAGCGGATCATGGCCGAGATGCTCGCGACCGCGTTCGACGAACTCGACGCACCGACCGACCAGCGCGAACGCCTTGCGCTGACCTGATCGGCGCTACGGTCAGAGCCATGAGTTTCCACGACATCACAATGACCTCGATCACGGGTGACCAAGTCGACTTCAGCGACTTCGAGGGCAAGCTCGCCCTGGTGGTCAACGTTGCCAGTCGTTGAGGCCTCACGCCTCAGTACGCAGGTCTGCGTACGCTCCACAACGACAATGACGACCTCGTCGTCCTCGGCATTCCGTGCAACCAGTTCGCTGGCCAAGAGCCTGGCTCCGACGCCGAGATCCTGGAATTCGTCACGTCTGAGTTCGAGGTCGACTTCCCGATGTTCTCGAAGGTCGACGTGAACGGCGACGACGAGGCGCCGCTGTACACGTTGCTCAAGGCAGCGCAACCGGGCGAGGGCGAGACGCCCGACATCACCTGGAACTTCGAGAAGTTCTTGGTCGATGGTGCGGGCAATGTCGTGAAGCGATACCCGCCGCCGACGACGCCTGAAGAGGTCGGCGCCGACCTCGCATCGTTCCGCTGACCACGCTCGAACCTGGTTCGGCCTGCTTTCGAGCAGCAGTCGGACCAGGTTCGTTCGCGTCTCGGCCCGCGATCTCGACGATTCGTCAGCGTTCGCGAGCCGACGCGACGTCGACCACCGGCACGTCCGGTTCCGGCGTCGTTGAGCGGTAGCGCTCAAGCGCGTCGTCACCGAACCCGGCGAACGCGTCGTGGACGAGGTCCCAGTAGGTGCGCCTGATGCCGGCGATTCCAGCGTCGCGTCCCGCCTGGTAGCGCTCGACGGCTTCGGGCCGGGGCACGTAGGTGAAGATGGGGTCGTCGACCGAGGCGGCGCTCGCCACCGCACCGGTCACGTCCACTCGGTCGTAGAAGCGCTCACGCCGGTCGAGTGCTTCGAGTTCGGCGTCGGTGACGTGCGCGATCGCACCGTTGACCTCCTCGTCAGCCGACTCCACCAGCCCGAGCGCGACGATGGTGCCATCGTCGACGGCGGTGCCGTCGACGAGCGTCCAGGAGCCGACGATGTGGCCCACGCCGTAGTTCCAGCGTCGGCCGTACCCGGTCAGCGTCGCCTCGAAGAAGTCGGCGCCGGGCTCCGCCAACCGTTCGATCGTGCGCCGCAGCGCCACCGGACTGACGAGCGAGCCATAGCCGAACACCCACGCGGTGCGCGGCTCCGGTTCGCCGGTCACGTCGACCTGGTCACTCTCCGCAGCAACGTCGTCGGTTGGCGGCAGCGCTTCGAGCCTCGACCACAGCCGGTCGACCTGCGCGACCAGATCGACCATGTCGCCACTGTTGTCGATGACGTGGGTCGCCGTTTCGAGTCGCTTCTCGCGACTGATCTGGCTCTCGATGCGGTTCCTCACATCGGCTTCGTCCATTCCTCGGCCCACCGCTCGTTCCACGGCCAGTTCGTAAGGAATGTCCACGACGATCGTCGCTCCGAGATCCTTGCGCGGGTTCTCGCCCAGCAACGGGAAGTCGAGCACCACGATGCGATCGGTTCCCTTGTGGGCGTCGATCTGCGCCTGGATCTCGGCCTGCATCGCCGGGTGCACGATGGCGTTCAGGTCGGCAAGCGCCGCTTTGTCGGTGAACACGATTTCTGCGACCGCCGCACGGTCGAGCGAGCCGTCGTCGTTGATGATGTGCTGACCGAAGCGCTCCGCCATCGCATCGAGCACGGGCGAGCTGGGCGACTGCAGATCCCGCGCCACCTGGTCGCCGTCGACAATGGCCGCGCCTCGTTCGGCGAGCATCGCCGACACCGTCGACTTGCCCGCTCCGATTCCTCCGGTGAGTCCGACGCGTCGCATGAAAACGAATACTGCCCGACTCCGAGGAGTCGGGCAGCATTCTCACGAAACATCAGGTGCGCTGCACCTGACGAATTCGGTCAGTCTTCGGTGGCCGGAGCCTCTTCAGCAGCGGGTGCCTCTTCAGCGGCCGGAGCCTCTTCAGCTGCCGGAGCCTCTTCGGCGGCGGGTGCTTCGTCAGCCGGTGCTGCTTCGGCGGCCGGAACGTCGGCGGCGTCATCGGTGCCGGCAGTGGGGCTTGCTTCGGCATTCTCGTCGCCGTAGTACTCGCTCCATGCTGCTTCGGCTTCGGCCGAGGCTTCGCCCTGCACGTAGTTGCCGGCTTCGTCGATGTCGAAGTGCTCGCGGTACTCAGCTGCGAGTTCGCCACCTTCGGCGGCCTGCTTGATCGACAGGCTGATGCGGCGACGTGCGAGGTCGAGGTCGATGATCTTGACCCACAGCTCTTCGCCCGGCGTGACGACCTGCTCGGGGCTGTCGACGTGGTGCGCCGACATTTCCGAGATGTGCACGAGGCCTTCGATGCCGTCGCCGACCTGGACGAATGCACCGAACTGCACCAGCTTGGTGACTCGGCCGTAGACGAGCTGTCCGACCTGGTGGCCTTCGGCGAACTCCTGCCATGGATCCTGCTGCGTGGCCTTCAGCGAGAGGCTGATGCGCTCGCGACTGAAGTCGACGTCGAGGACCTGCACCTTGACCGGGTCGCCAACGGCGACGACCGAGCCCGGGTGATCGACGTGCTTCCAGGAGAGCTCGGACACGTGGATGAGTCCGTCCATGCCGCCGAGGTCGACGAACGCACCGAACGACACGACGCTCGACACGGTTCCTTCGCGAACTTCGCCGACCTTGAGGTTGTTGAGGAACTGATCGCGCGTCTCTTTCTGATTCTCTTCGAGGTAGGCACGACGGGACAGAACGACGTTGTTGCGGTTCTTGTCGAGTTCGATGATCTTCGCGTGGACCTGCGTACCGATGTACGGAGCGAGGTCACGGACACGACGGAGCTCGACGAGCGATGCGGGCAGGAAGCCACGCAGGCCGATGTCGACGATGAGGCCGCCCTTGACGACTTCGATGACCGGACCGGAAACGACTTCGTCGGCTTCCTTCTTCGCCTCGATGTCGCCCCAGGCACGCTCGTACTGCGCACGCTTCTTCGACAGGACGAGACGTCCCTCTTTGTCTTCCTTGGTGAGGACGAGTGCTTCGATCACTTCGCCGATGCCGACGACTTCGCCGGGATCGACGTCGTTACGGATGCTCAGCTCACGGCTCGGGATGACACCCTCGCTCTTGTAACCGATGTCGAGCAGGACTTCGTCCTTGTCGATCTTGACGACGGTGCCGTTGACCATCTGGCCGTCTTCGACCTGGACCATCGTTCCTTCGATGGCTTCTTCGAACGTCATGCCGAGATCGTCGGAGGTGATCTCGCGCGGGGTGTAGTTGCCCTCTTCGTCGAACGTTCCGAACGGGGAATCGGTCGTGGAAGGGGTGGTAGCTGTGTCGGACAAGAGAATCGGCTTTCAGAAACGGATCGATGAACGCAGGGACATGGGACCCAGCGTGCGTCTCAGGGCGAGAACGCAACGAACTATGGTAACAGCGCCCCGCCGGAACCCTCCTCGCCCCTCCCGTTCGCGACTGCAAACACCCATTCGCGCCAAGCGCGAACGGGTGAAACCGCGGCACACGACAAATGTCCGCACGACGGAACTCCAAAACACCCATTCGCGCTAGGCGCAAACGGGTGAGCCGCGGCGCGCGATGATGGAGCCATGTCTGAGCTCTCGATCGCTGCTGGACCGACCGACACACCGCTGATGGACATGACCATCCCGGCGAATCTTGCCGCAACCGTTGCCGAGCACGGCGAGCGGGAGGCCCTCGTCGCGTGTCATCAAGGCATTCGCTGGACCTACGACGAGTTCGCCGACCGTGTCCATCGCCTCGCCACCGGGATGACCGCAGCGGGGCTCGCTGTCGGAGACCGGGTGGGCCTGTGGAGTCCCAACTTCGCCGAGTGGACGCTCGTCCAATACGCCACGGCCGAGATCGGCGTCATCCTCGTCAACATCAACCCGGCGTACCGAACGCACGAGCTGTCGTACGCCCTCAACCAGTCGGGTTGTCGCTGGTTGATCGCCGCCCCGGAGTTCAAGACGTCCGACTACCGGGCGATGAGCGAGTCGGTCCGCCACGAGATTCCCGCACTCGAACGAGCGGTCTTCTTCTGGGACGACGACTGGGATGAGCTGTGCGCCGGCGACGAGACCCGTTCCGACGATGTGCGAGCGATCACGGCGACCTTGAGCGCCGAGGATCCCATCAACATCCAGTACACGTCAGGCACGACCGGCTTCCCCAAGGGCGCCACCCTCACGCACAGGGGCATCCTGAACAACGGCTACTTCGTCACCGGTCTGCAGGAGCTCGGTCCCGGCGATCGGCTGTGCATCCCTGTTCCCTTCTACCACTGCTTCGGCATGGTGATGGGCAACCTCGGCTCGACCTCTCGCGGCATCACG
>CALICC010000148.1 GCA_938049325.1 uncultured Ilumatobacter sp.
ACGAAACCGTCGCGGGCGAAGACCTCGCGCTGCTCAGCAGAAATCGCGTCGACCATTCCGGGCACAGTAGAGGATCGAATTCGGGGCACCTGAACTAGCGTTGTCGGCATGTCGCGCATGCGTCGCACGGTCCTGGTGACAGGGGCCGTGCTCACCCTCGGGTTGGCGAGCTGCACCTCGTCGAGCGACGACGATGCAACCGGCTCGGCACGCGGCGAGGCGGGCGACTCGATCGACGAACCGCCGACGCCGGACGCACCACTCGACACCGCGGCGATCGACCAAGCCATCACCGACTTTCTCGGCCCCGCTGATGGCGGCGTCGACGTGTTCGTGCAACGCAACGGCACGGTGTATCGCACTGCGGTCGGCGTCGGATCGAACGATGACGAGGTGCTCGAGCCGGGTCGGCCATTCCGCGTCGGGAGCATCTCAAAGTCGTTTGTGGCGGTGATGGTGATGCAGCTCGTCGACGAAGGCACCGTCGACCTCGATTCCCAGCTCAGCGCCTATCTGCCCGACACCCCGGTGGGCGCCGACAGCTCGATCCGCCGGCTCCTGTCGCACCAGAGCGGTATCGCGAGCTACACAAATCAGCCCACGTTCTTCACCGAGGTCCTCGAAGACCCCACCCGATCATTCACGCCCGACGACATGCTGTCCTACATCGAGGACGCTGCGCCCGGTCCGAGCGATCAGTTCGCGTACTCGAACACGAACTACATCTTGCTGGGCCAACTCATCGAGCAACTCGACGGCATGGACCTCAATGCTGCGCTCGCCAAGCGAATCACCGAACCACTCGAACTCACCCACACCGTGTTCGACACCGGGAGCAATCCGCTTCCCGATGACCTCGTCACCGGGTGGTCGTCGATCACCAGCGACGGCGACGCGAGCCACCCGTACCGGGCGATCGCCACGAGCGCGTGGTCCGCAGGATCATTGATCTCGAGCACCGACGACCTCGCGATCTTCCTCGAAGCGCTTGCGGCGGGCGAGCTCACGTCGGCGGACTCGCTCGATGCGATGTCGACGTTCGGACCGGCCGGCTACGGACTCGGCTTGATCCGAGTCGGCTTCGGCCCGACGCAGCCTGGCGTCGGCCACAACGGTTCGATCCCTGGCTATTCCTCGACGATGGCCATCGACCCGGCCTCCGGCGACATTCTCGTGATCGTCACGAGCAACGAGGCGCTCGTCGCGGATCAACTCGCGGCACGAATCGTGTCGATGTAGTCGGCGCAGGTCTGTGGAGCGTCAGAGTCGACCCTTGGCCTTCAGCTCGAGATACTGATCGACGACGTCGGTAGCGAGTTCGCCAGGGCGAGCATCGACGACGATCACTCCCACCGCACTCAGCGCAGCGATCGTGCGTTCACGAGCGTTGAGCGACGCCACCGCGGCCGCCGATCGATACGACTCATCGACGCCTTGGTGGCGGGTGGTCGTCGCCCAGTCGGCAACATCGGGATCCCGGACGGCGGCGACGACGACGAGGTGGGTGCGGGTGAGCGCACTCACCGCAGGCAACAGCGAATCGGCCACCACCGATTCGACGAGGTCGGTGAACACCACGAAAAGCGAACGCCGACGGAAGCGGGAAGCTGCCGTCGTGAACGCGGTTCGATATGCGCTCTCGTCGTACTGCGGATCAAGGAGATACATCGCTTCGGTCACACGCGCGAACTGTGCCTTGCTGTTCGACGCTGGCACGATGCCGCGCACCTGGTTGTCGAAGGTGACGAGGCCGACGTTGTCGCCGACTTTGGACGCAACCTGAGTGAGTCCGAGCACGGCGTCCATCGCATGCTCGACTCTCGGTACATCGCCAACGGTGCCCGCCATGACTCGGCCGTTGTCGAGGAGCGCAACCACGTGCTGGTTCCGTTCGGCTCGATAGTCGCGCACGATCGCCTTCTGCTGGCGCGCGGTTGCGGCCCAGTCGACGCGACGAATGTCATCGCCCGGCTGATATTCACGCAACTGATCGAAATCGGTCCCTGTCCCGCGAGTACGCACGCTGCGGATACCGGTCTCGAGCGGGATCCGCATCCGTGTGCGCATCATCTCGCGCGACGGGTACGCCGGAAGCACAGCGAGCGTGCCCCGTACGACGCGCGTGTGCTGGCGCGAAACCAGCCGGAACGGACCCATGGTCCGCATGGTGATCGAACCGAACGGGAAACGGCCTCGACGTTGCGGCTCGATGTCGGCGCCGAAGCGATGCTGTCGGTTTTCCGCCACGGTGAATCGTGACGAGCGGCGCGACGCCTGCAAGCTCGGCCACAACGCGTCGGCGACCGAGATCCGAACATCGCGGGAGTGTCTGTTCTTCACCAACCACCGCAACTCACCCTGCTCGCCCAACGTCAGCGACGGCGGGAACTCCCGCTCGACGTCGATGCCGGTCGGGTTCGGCGCCGCGAAGAAGTCGAAGACCATCAGCACCAGAACGCCCGCGAGCGCGATCGGCAGGATCCACCACGAGGTTGGGCGAACGATCGCCAACGGCACGACGACCAGCGCGATCAGTGCCGCTGCCCAACCGGTGGGCACCGGCGCGCTCCGACGTCGGCGTTCAGCCATCGGCCCTCGCTGTCGCGACGTTTCGAAAGGTCATCGCGGTGTGGGAACCGTGGCGAGCAACCCGTCGATCACCGCGTCAGCTGCGGTCCCTTCGAGCTCGAGTTCGGGGCGCACGAGGACGCGGTGACGAAGACAGGGTTTGGCGATCGCTTTGACCTCGTCGGGTGTCACGAACGCTCGACCCGACAGCCACGCCCACGCCTTGGCCGCGTGCAGGAGCCACGTCATTCCGCGTGGCGACACGCCAAGCTGCAACGACGGCGATTCGCGCGTGGCCCGACCGAGCTGCACGATGTAGCGCAGCACGGCTGGCTCGACGGTGATCGCATCGATCTCACGACGCGCGGCAACCAGGTCGTCGGGCGTCGCCACGGCCTTCACGAGATCCCCCGTCTGGTGCGGGTTGAGTCCGCCGTGGTGGCGCGCCAGCATGTCGTGCTCCTGCTCCTCGTTCGGGTAGCCGACGACGAGCTTGAACAAGAAGCGATCGAGCTGCGCTTCGGGGAGTGGGAAGGTTCCCTCGTATTCGATCGGGTTCTGTGTGGCGATCACCAAGAACGGCTTGGGCAGCGGATGTGTGGTTCCCTCGATCGAAACCTGGCGCTCCTCCATTGCTTCGAGCAGTGCAGCCTGCGTCTTGGGCGGCGTGCGGTTGATCTCGTCGGCGAGCAGCAGGTTGGTGAAGACCGGGCCCTTTCGGAACCGGAATTGCGGCGCCTGGCCCGGCGCCTGGTCGAGCACTGACAATCCGACGACATCGGACGGCATCAGGTCGGGCGTGAACTGCACGCGCGAGAACTCCATGTCGAACGACGAGGCGAGTGTCTTGGCGAGCAACGTCTTCGCAGTGCCTGGCACGCCTTCGAGGAGCACGTGGCCGTTGACCAGAAGTGCGGTGATCACACCGCTCAGCACCCCTTGTTGGCCGACGATCACCTTGCCGACCTCCTCGCGGACTTGCATGACCGCTTGCCTGGCCCTCGACTCGCCGAGCGACGACGTCGACATGGAGGCCGGCGCTGGAGGCGCCGGAGGTGCGGGTTGTCCGCCGACACCCGGCTGGTTGAACGAAGGGTTGTTCGGCTGACTCATGAGACGTTCACGCTTTCATCCTGATGGTTCTCGGTGGACTGATGGTTCTCGGTGGACTGTGTTGCGGGGTGGCCGCCCGGTTCGGTGTCGAGACGGGCTTCAGGGAACACCTGTCGGCGGAGGCGATCGATGGCGGCGGTGAGCTCGACGAGCCCGGTATCGGTCGAGACCGTCCGGCGCAGCATTGCCTCGACCTCCCCCACTTGTGTGCCAGAGCGTTGCGCAACGACGCGGTCGAGTTCGTCGAGCGGCACGGACAGGTCGATGTCGTGAGCTCGGCACAGATCTCGATGCAGACGTTCGAGGAGCAACCAGCCGGCTCGCGGTGCGTGGCCGGCACGCTCCATCAGATTCCCGGTCGCGGACACCAGTTCGCTGCCGGCGATCGGCGCAACCACCGGTTCGGCGACGATACGGCCGAAGCCGATCGCCCGCGAGATTGCGAAGATGACGAACGCGACGGCGCCGACCACGAGGGCCATCCACACCCAGTTCGGGATCAGGTCGCGAAGCGTTTCCTCACCGGTTCCGATGTCGTCGATCGTCGGACTCACACCCTTGCCGAGCAGGAAGGTCACCTGCGCACCCCGTTCGGGCACGAGCAGCGCGACCGCAAGCCCGGCGTTGTCGGCGAAGCGGAGATTCTGATTGACGAACGGATGATTGTCGCCAAGCCCGACGATCAGGCCGTCGCCGAACTCACGAACGATCACAAACGATTGGCCATCGCCCACACCGGCAGCGTCGGTCATGCATTGCGGCTCGTCGGGGCCCACGGGATACAAGACGCCGCTCGGCACGAAGACACCACGCAAACGCCCGAGCGCTGCGATCGTGCAGTCTCCCGATCGGACGTTGGCCTCTCGGGTCGCCGACTGCTGGTTCGCGGCGCTCGTCGACCCTGCAACAGGAACCGCTCCGCCGTCGAGCCCCGAACCTCCATGCAGCGAGCTCTCCGGATCAGCGACGACAGCAATGCCGCCCGCTTCGACGAAGTCGAGCAGATCTTGTCGTTGCTCATCGTCGAGCCGATCTTCGAGCAGCAACACACGCGTGTCGTCGAGTGGGTCCGGCACCGACTTCGTGTCGGACACGCTGCCGCCCGAGTCCTGCAACGTCAGCACCAATCCCCGCGCACCGCTCGGTCGACCGGAACGCGGGTCGAACGGGTCGGGCCCGGGCTGCGCACTCACGATGAACAGCACCGCCAAGGCCATGACGACGATGAACACGATTCCGCCGACCGTCTTGAGTCCAGCCGCCGTTGCGCTCGAGGTGTCGGCCGAGCGGCTCATGCTCGCCGTCCACCGAATCGGGGCCCGCTCGAGGACAACACGACCTCGAGGACCGACTGTGACGCGGTGACGAAGCTCGCATCGTCGGTGGCGGTGACCTCCAGATCGTTGAACCAAGCGCCGTCGAAGATGTCGGCCGCGGCGTCGAACTGTCGGGCCACGTCGCGACCGCGCTCGCCAAGGCCCGGCGCGAGCTCTGCGATCTGTTCGCGTTCCTCACCCGACGTCCGTCCCGGAATCTCATCCACATGGCCGGCGCGCGCCAAGTCTCCGACGAGCGCTCGATATTCGCAACGGACCGACTCCCGGTAGTCGCCCTGTCCTCGGAACTCCGCGGCACGCCGCCGCCAACGATCGGGCGGAGTGTCGTGGTCGATCACCCGCTCGTCGACCACCTCGTCGATCGACTCGTCGCGGTCTTCTGCTTCGTCGTCGCCGACGTTGACTCGCTCACCGCGGAAGAATCTGACGCCGAACCACACGAGCGCCGCAACCAGCGCGAGGACCAGCAAGAGAATGAGGAGCTGGCCGAGTGCGCCGACCCCAGACGCGTTGGGGAGGTTCGGAGGATCTGGTGGGTCACGGTCGGGTTGCGTCGTCGGCGGGCGGCACGTGTCGTTCGAGGCCGTGACATCGCAGGCGGCATCGCGCACGTCGTCTGGGTCGATGTCGGTCGGGCCGAGCGGATCGTCGCCTGTTGAGCGGAGCTCAGCGGCGCGCAGCACCATCGAGTGCAGCCGTGCCACGGGCGCCAGGTAATTCACGGAGTCGGCCTCGGTCCGAAGGCGTTGTCGGTGTCGATCATGAGGTCGAGCCCTTCGCCTGCCAGACGAATCTCCAGGTACACCTGCGCCGTTCCCAGAGCGATCAACGGCACCACGAACAGCACGGCGATCTGGACCATGACACCTTGGACGACCCCGTTTGCATCACCGAAGGTCACGAAACCGAGCGATTGCAGCGCGGGCATCAACGTGCCGATGCCGAGGAGCAACAACGAGGCCAGGAGCGTCGCCACGAGCACGAAGATCAAGCACACGCCGTACCGCAACTTGATGAGCGCGAAGTTGCGTTTCGCTGCAGCGAACGGCCCGCGACCTTCGCCCACCATCACGGGGATCACCAACAGACTGGCGGCCGACGAGAACCACGCCACGAACACGAACAGGAAGATCAGGCCGCCCGCTGCCTCACGGTCGGCAGCGACGATCAGTACCACGCCCAACACGAACCACCAGTGGGTGATCAGCCACGCCGCGAAGATCGCCGGCGTGCGCTTGAGCGTTCGCAACAGGGCGCGACCCATCGTCACCGGGGCGCGGAAGCGCTCGCCGATGAGGATTTGTGCGCAGAAGTAGCCCACCACAGCTGTCACGAAGCTCTCGAGCACGATCGCGGCGAACACCGCCATGTCCTCGACCCCTGTCGACGCGTTCTCGCGGAAGAACGACGGCAGTGACGGGTCGTTCGGATCGACGCGGTTGAAGATGAACAATCCAACGGCGACGTTCAGCACCAAGGCTGGTGCGAGGATCGCCGCCGCCCCGACCAACACGTCGCGGAGTCGACGTTGGAAGATCGCCCCACCGCCATCCATCCCAGCGAGGACCGGGCCTCTGCTTCTCCTGAGTCGCAGCGCCCCCGCACTCTCGCCCGAACTCGCCACATCGCCGCCGCGATTCGGTGTCACAGCGGCGACGTCGAGCCGTTCCCACGCGCCGCCCTGCTCGGTCATCTCTCCATCATGGAGCATCGGGACCTCCGCTACGAGCCACCGCCCGTATCA
Source organism: uncultured Ilumatobacter sp. (assembly GCA_938049325.1). Classification (GTDB taxonomy): domain Bacteria; phylum Actinomycetota; class Acidimicrobiia; order Acidimicrobiales; family Ilumatobacteraceae; genus Ilumatobacter_A. The sequence goes on from CALICC010000148.1 coordinate 6,763, forward strand.
TCCGCTCTGATGCGGGGCTACGACGCAACCAGCTACGGCGAGGCATTCGCCGACGTGTACGACGACTGGTACCGCGACGTCACCGACATCGACGCCACCGTTCGCCGACTGTCAGAACTCGCTGGCGACGGCGGAGCGGTGCTCGAACTGGGCGTCGGAACGGGCCGCCTTGCCATTCCCATGGCGGCTGCGGGTCTCCACGTCGTTGGCGTGGACGCGAGCTCGGCCATGCTCGAGCGACTGACCGCACGTTCAGACGAACTCGCCCAGCCGGCAACCTCCGGCACGATCCGTTCTGTACAGGGCGACATGGTGGACGACCTACCTGACGGCCCCTTCGATGCATGTCTTGTCGCCTACAACACGCTGCTCAACCTGCTCGATGCCACGCAACAGGAGCTGTGTTTCGGTCGAGTTGCCGAGCGGTTGCGTCCGGGCGGTCACTTCATCGTCGAGGCCATCGTCCCCGACGACGAAGCTCCGGCGGGCACCGACATCAGCGTGAAGACCATGACGGCCGATCGCGTCGTGCTGTCGGTGTCCGACCATCGGCCTGGCGAGCAGCGCACCGAAGGACAGTTCGTCGAGTTCACCGAGGCGGGCGGTGTGCGACTGCGGCCCTGGGCGATCCGACTGACGACGCTGGCCGAACTCGATGCCATGGCACGAGCCGCCAGCTTCGAACTAACCGAACGTTGGTCCGACATGGAGGGCACGACGTTCACCGACACGAGTTCTCAGCACGTCTCGGTCTACCGCCGACTCTGACAGTCGCAACGTCACTTCAGGGTGCTCTTCCTCCGCCTCCCCCTCGCACGATCAGGTCACAGCCGCAGCGAGAGATAGGTTGAGGTCCGCATGTACGTCGAGGGCATCCGCGAGCCGGCCGATCTCCGGTCACTCAACACCGAGCAGCTACGCGATCTCGCCGGCGAGATTCGTGACTTCATCGTGTCGGCGGTGTCCGAAGTCGGTGGACACCTCGGCTCCAATCTCGGCGCGGTCGAGCTCACGCTGGCACTCCACCGAGTCTTCGAGTCACCACAAGACGCCATCTTGTGGGACACCGGCCACCAGGCCTACGTCCACAAGATCGTGACAGGACGCCAGTCCGGCTTCGAAACGTTGCGACAGGCCGGTGGGCTCTCCGGGTACCCGAGCCGCGAGGAGTCACAGCACGACCTGGTCGAGAACAGCCACGCGTCGACGATCCTCTCGTACGCCGACGGGCTCGCCGTGTCTCGCGACCTCGGCACGAACGATCGCCGCCACATCGTCGCCGTGATCGGTGACGGTGCCATGACCGGTGGCATGGCGTACGAGGCCATCAACAACATGGGCCACCATCAACGAGGTGTCATCGTCGTCCTCAACGACAACGGTCGCTCCTACGCCCCGACGATCTCCAACCTGTCAGCCAACTCACAAGGCCAGGACCCGCAGGAGAATCATCCGTCGATCACCGACCGGGTCACCGGCCGCTTGTCGCACGCACTCACCGACATCCGACAGAACCCCGTCTACGTTCGCCGCCAACGTCGCATCGAAGACTTCCTGTCGGGCATCCCCGTGGTCGGCAACCAGGCCGGCTCGGCAATGGAAGCGTTCAAGGCGGGCGTGCGCGAGTTCCTGCAGCCGCCGTCGTTCTTCGAGGCGCTGGGCGCGCGCTACATCGGCCCATTCGACGGCCACGACGTCGAGCAGATGGAAGAGGCGTTCGACAACGCGATCGCACTGTCGGAAGACGGTCCGATCGTCGTGCACGTCCTCACCCAGAAGGGTCGCGGCTACTCGCCGGCCGAGGACGACGACGAGAAGAACCTCCACGACGCCCCGGTCTTCGACATGGCCGTCGGCCCGCCGAAGGCAGTCGCGTCCGGGTACACGCAGGCGTTCGCCGACGCCATTGTCAAAGAGGCCGAAGCCGATTCACGACTCGTCGCGATCACCGCAGCGATGCCCGGCCCGACCGGACTGCTGCCGTTCGAAGCCCGGTTCCCCGACCGCTTCTTCGACGTCGGCATCGCCGAACAGCACGCCGTCACCAGCGCCGCCGGGATGGCAATGGGCGGACTCCGGCCTGTCGTCGCCGTGTACTCGACATTCCTCAATCGCGGGTGGGACCAAGTCGTCTACGACGTTGCGCTGCACCGGTTGCCCGTGATCTTCTGCCTCGATCGTGCTGGCGTCACGGGTCCCGACGGCTCCAGCCACCACGGCGTGTACGACATGGCGTTGCTCTCCAAAGTGCCGGGCATGCGCGTTCTGGCTCCGTCGAGCGCTCAAGAACTCACGCAGATGCTGCACGACGCGATCTGGCTCGCCGACGAAGGTCCGGTGGCCATCCGGTACCCGCGTGGCGCAGCACGGCAGGTGACCGAGCACGAAGTTGGTGTCGGGCTGCACGGTCGCAAGGTCGTCGAGGCCTCCGACCTGTCCTCATCGGTCTGTGTCATCGCCATCGGCAAGATGCTCGAAACCGCAGAAAAGGCCGCCGCGGTTCTGGCCGAATCGAACACCGACGTCACCGTGTGGGACGCGCGCTGCTGCGCTCCGCTCGACCCCGAGATGATCGCCGATGCTGCACGGCATCGCCACGTGGTCACGATCGAAGACGGCATCCGCGACGGAGGCATCGGTATGGCGGTCGCCACCGAGGTGTGCGAGATCGACGGCCAGGTCCCGGTCACACCCTTGGGCCTGCCGACGAAGTTCTTGCCGCACGACCCCAAGGCCGCAAACATCCACGCCCGCTACGGGCTCGATGTCGACGGACTCGTCGCCACCATCCGCAACGCCTGAGTCGCGTCAGCCGCGGAGGCGCAGGAAGCGCCGCCGCGCCACCTGATGGAACCCTGCCGCTGCTCCGGCGGCTACCGCAACCGGTCGAGGAAGTCGCAGCGCTGTTGCGAGACGTGCCACGCCAGCCGCGACGAGCACCGACGTGGTCGACTGCGACGCGACCTCGACACGGCGTGCCGTGTCGGGCTCAACGACCGCCGGACCGAGAACAGCAACAGCAACCGCCGCGGTCGCGCCGCCAGCGAGAACAACTGGGGGCGACGCTGCGAGCGCGGCGACCGACCCAGCTCCGAGGGCGAGGTACGTCGCTGACCAGCCCGGGTGGAAGTCGGGAGCGCAATCGAACCCGCCGGCCGGCGGCGGGCAACCCGCGATGTGGCGGCGGTTGTACGAGATCAGCTTGTACACCGGTCGAATCACGTGAGCTGTGACGGGCAACCGCAACACCGGGCGAAGCATCGGAATCCTCGTCCCGATCACCGTGAACAGGCTGTCGAGCCCGTACAGCACACGGCCTGACTCAGGGTCGAACATCGGGATCTCGTGACGAGCCCGATCCAGGTCGAGTTCGCCGAGCACTCGTGCGTCGCACTCACCGAACGCTTGGCGTTGTGCCCACCCCAACTTGCTGAACGCACCGGTGTAGATCTGACACATCGGACAACTGTCGTCGAAGACGAGCGTGGGAATCACGGGTGGGACGCGTGTTGTATCCACGTCTCCATCCTCCGCCCCCGCGGGCATCCGCGGAAGATGCCATCCGTCGCATGCCACGTGACTTGTGACTCATGTCGGCGTTTCGAGACTCCACTCACCTACGGTGCGTTCGCTGCCGATGTAGTGATGTCGGAGTAGGCGCCCCTTTGATCGGCGTCGCAATATGTGGCCCACCAGCACGGTGGTCTGGAACGTCCGAGACCATCGAAGGTGGAATCCATGTCAGCAACTGAAGCCGTACTGCCCGAGCGTGCAGGCGACGCCCGATCACGGAACTACGAAGCGTCCCGCGTCACCAACTGGAAGTCCGCATGGCTGTCCAACCCGAAGGCCGACCTCCTGTCGGGCCTCGTGGTCGCACTCGCCCTCATCCCTGAGGCAATCTCGTTCTCGATCATCGCCGGCGTCGACCCCAAGGTCGGTCTGTACGCCTCGTTCTCGATCGCGATCATCATCTCGATGACCGGCGGGCGCATGGGCATGATCTCCGCCGCCACCGGCGCCATGGCCCTCGTCGTCGTGCCACTGGTGAAGGAAGAGAACGGACTCGCTCTGCTGTTCGCCGCCACGATCCTCGCCGGCGCGATGCAGATCCTGTTCGGACTCCTCGGCGTCGGCGCGCTGATGAGATTCATCCCGCGCACGGTGATGCTCGGGTTCGTCAACGCGCTCGCCATCTTGATCTTCATGGCGCAGATCCCGCACATCTTCCTGTCCGACGAGACTCAAGCCGTTCGGGACAACCAACTGATGCTGAACCTCGCGTTCATCGTCGTCGGCCTCACGATCATCTACGGCCTCCCTCGCGTGTTCAAGAGCATCCCCTCCCCGCTCGTTGCCATCGTCGTCATCGCCACGGGCGCCATCGCCATGGATTGGACGACTCCCACCGTCGGCGACATGGGCGAACTTCCCGACACGTTGCCGTTCTTCGCATTGCCTGACGTCCCGTTCACCCTCGACACGCTGAGCACGATCTTCCCCTACGCCCTCACGCTGACCTTCGTCGGCCTGCTCGAATCGCTGCTCACCGCACAGTTGCTCGACGACATGACCGACAGCGACTCCGACAAGAACCTCGAGTCGCGCGGCCAAGGAATCGCCAACATCTTCACCGGCTTCTTCGGCGGCATGGCCGGCTGCGCCATGATCGGCCAGTCGATGATCAACCACAAGTCGGGTGGACGCACCCGCCTGTCGACCCTGGCTTCGGGCGTGTTCCTCCTCGTCTTGATCCTGGCGCTCGGCGACCTCGTCGCTCGCATCCCGATGGCCGCACTCGTGGCCGTGATGATCATGGTGTCGATCGGCACGTTCAACTGGAACAGCATCAAGCCCGAGACGCTCAAGAAGATGCCGAAGACCGAAACGGCCGTGATGGTCGCCACCGTCGCCATCGTCGTGCTCACGCACAACCTTGCCTACGGCGTTGCTGCTGGCGTGCTTTTGTCAGCGGTGTTCTTCGTGCGCCACGTGTCGCACCTCGTCAACGTCACCAGTGTCGTCGACCCCGACAACCACGAGCGCCTGTATGCCGTGACCGGCCAGCTGTTCTTCGCGTCGACGAACGACCTGGTGCACTCCTTCGACTACGACGCCGTCACGGTGAAGCGAGTCGAGATCGACCTGACCGACGCTCGCATCTGGGACACGAGCGCCGTTGTGGCGCTCGACGCAGTGGTCGCCAAGTTCGCCGAACGTGGCATCGATGCACATCTGGTCGGGCTCAACCGATTTGCTGCTGACCTCCACGGCCGCACCTCGGGCGAACTCTCGTCACACTGAGCGCCGCTGGGCTCCGTGCCCGGCACGTCGCCGCTCAACTCGCGTTGCGCGCCACCGTCATTCGCGCAGTGTCGAACGCAACGTCTCGACGATCACGTCGCAGTCCCGAGCGGTCATCGACAGCGGGATGCGCATGTCGCACAGCGTCGCCAATACCTCGCCCGTGGCACTGACCGGCTGCTCGGTCGTGTACTGCCAGTGGTCGGACCTGCTCGTGAAACCGACAGGTTCGTCACGGCCGAACCACTTCACGACAACACCTCGCTCACCGACGCGCTCGATCCAGGCGCTGATGGCGTCCCGCGACAAGGTCGGTACTCCGAACTGAATCGATGACGCGACGAATCCCTCCCGCGTGTCGCGATTCGGCACCACGATCAGCGGGTCGTCCTCCAACCCCGCCGCGAGTCGGCCGTATCGATCGTTCCACGTCGCCGCTCGCGCGGGAAGGAGTGGAAGCTGCGGCCGAGCCACAGCGGCAGCAAGCGCCGACATCCGCATCGAGAGGTTCGGCACGTCGAGCCGGTGCCGACGAAACACCTCGTCGCTCGGAGCCGCTCCGTGCTGTGCGTAGAGCATGTAGCTGCCCGACAACAGCACGGCTTTCGCCGCGATGTCGGCGTCGTTGGTGACCAAGAGCCCACCCTCGCCAGAGTTGACGTGCTTGAAGGTCTGGGTGGAGAAGCAGCCCACCGCACCGAACGTGCCCGTCGGGTGTCCGTCCCACGACGCACCCATCGTGTGTGCACAGTCCTCGATGACCGTGAGTCCGAATTCGTCGGCCACGGCCATGACCGCGTCGAGATCGGCGATGTGTCCGCGCATGTGCGACAACAGCAGGTACTTCGCGCCGGTGCGCTCCGCAGCCGTTCGGAGATGGTCGAGGTCGATCAGGTAGTCGGTGGTGATCTCGACGAACACCGGCTCGGCTCCCACATGCACCACTGCTCCTGGCACGGGCGCCAACGTAAAGGCGTTCATCAGTACGTGGTCACCAGGCGCAACGCCAGCGGCCATCAGCGCGACGGCAAGCGATGCGCCGCAACTGTTCAACGCGACGCAGTATTCGGTCCCGATGAGCGCGGCGAACTCGCCTTCGAGTTGGGCGACGTCGAGCTCCTCCGCCCCGGTTTCGCCATATCGAAACAAGCGGCCCGACGCCATCAGCTCGTTTGCCCTGGCAATGCCCGCAGGCGGGATGGGCGGCTGCTCCGTGAAGTCGAGCTCGAGCTTCGAGGTCACCGGCGACTCGCCCGCAGGTCGGCGGTTCGAGCGTGACCCTCCATGCCTTCGAGGCGCGAGATACGAGCGGCAACCGGGGCCTCGGCCGCTCCGGCCTCAGGCGTCAGCTCTTGCCACGTGAGCTGTTTGACGAACTTGAGCGCGTTGAGTCCGCCGCTGTATCGGGCAGCACGGCCGGTCGGCAGGATGTGGTTCGGACCGGACGTCTTGTCGCCGAAGGTCACGTTTGTCGACGGACCGAGGAAGAGCGAGCCGTAGTTCCGAAGTCGCTGCCGCCACCATCCGAGATCATCGGCCAACACCTGGAGATGTTCGGGTGCGTAGTCGTCACAGACCTGCGCGGCTTCCTCCAGCGAGTCAACGAGCATGATCTCGCCATGGTCGCGCCACGCACAGACCGCAGACGCGCGTGCGGGGTCTGGCAGTGCGGCCGCGTGCGTGCGACACAGCGCATCGATCTGCAGTGCGAGCTGGCGCGACGTCGTGACAAGCCAGACGGGCGAATCGGGGCCGTGTTCCGCCTGACCGATCAAGTCAGTCGCGACCATCACCGGGTCGGCCGTGTCGTCGGCGACGATCATCGACTCGGTCGGCCCGGCGATCACGTCGATGCCCACGCGTCCGAACAGCTGCCGCTTGGCTTCGGCGACAAAGCTGTTGCCGGGCCCGACGATCATGTCGGCCTCGCTGCCGGTGAACAGCCCATAGGCAAGTGATCCGACTGCCTGCACACCGCCGAGACCGAGCACCGTGGTGGCGCCCGCGAGGTGGGCTGCGTGGAGGATCGCCGGGTGTACGCCGCCTCGGTCGGAGCGGGCGGGCGATGCGACGATGATCTCGTCGACACCGGCGACCGCCGCCGTTGTCACGCTCATCAGCGCTGACGCAACGTGGGCAAAGCGCCCGGCCGGCACATAGCAACCGACCACGCCGACCGGAACATTGCGCTGTCCGGCTGTGAGACCTGGCGCCAGCTCGACCTGAAACTCGTTCAGCGACGCACACTGCGCCTCGGCGAACGCTCGGATATGGCCGTGCGCATGGTCGATGTCCGTCTTGATGACATCGTCGAGCTGAGCGCTGGCTGCCTCGATCTCATCGTCGGGTACGACGATCGGGCCAGACCAACCGTCGAACTCAGCAGCGAGCCGCTGCGCCTCCCGCTCACGCCCCGACTCGAGTTCGGCGAGCAATGCCGCCACGCGCTCACGAACGTCCGGGGCGGACTCGTTCATCGGTCGTGGCGCTTGTTTGATGTACTCGATCGTCATCGACACTCTCCACGTGACTGCTCCGGCGCTCTGAGTATGGTGCAACCGATTCCACGACAGGAGCCCGAACCGTGCCGAACCCTGACGACACCACGACGATCGACTCCGCCGAACTGGTGATTGGTCTCGTCGAACGAGCAAAGCGCTATCTCGTCAACCCGCCGCGCAACGACGACAAGGTCATCGATCTCGCA